>NZ_JBEOPI010000033.1:0-48240 GCF_040309905.1 Shewanella sp. CAL98-MNA-CIBAN-0140 | reverse complement strand
GATGTGTAGTTTTTCACAGTATAAAATAATTTGAAAGTGGTGAGCATATTAGATCATAATTTAATGCGGATTGGTATCAGTCCAACCAGTGCTAGCCCGAATAGGCCAAGGATAGGAAAAGCCTAATCCGCATGGGTGTTTCAATTGACAGGCGCAGTGGTACGGATTTCATTAGGGGCGCAGCTTGGCTGTTAAGCCCGTATATATGGCAGTACAACCGCTTCTAGCGGTAAATGAGCACATCAAAAGCAACGATAAGAGTGAGAATGTTGTATAGAAAACTAAGGCCAAAAAGCCTTCGGTGAGCAAAGTATTATCTTGACTCACCGGGAGCGTCCATATATGGCCATGTATTTATGATAGGATTATGTCAAAAGGTGATCGGCGTTCAAGCTATAAACCTTGGAGATAATTAAAAATGTTTTATGTCCGGAATTTTATTGTTGGTGGTTATGCATATTATAGAAAAAAAGGATTTGGCCATTCTGGCTCTGTTTCTATGGTATTACTTTCATCATTAGGTTTTGTTTTTCTAATCTTGCATGGATTTTTAAACACTAATGGTTTTAGTTTTTTTTCAAGCTTTAAATGGTATGGGTATTTTTCTATTTTTATAATATGTGTTTTATGGCTATATATTAACTCTCTGCTTTGTAGAAGCTTAAAAGTGTATGAACTTGATTTTAAAACCAGTATAGACTCAAAAAAAATTAGGCTGTACAACTATGTGACATACTTTTTGATTACGATATTCATTTTTGTTCGAGTTTTTATTTAATAATTCGAGATACTTCAGAAAATGGGTGGCATAGTTTCATTTAGTTTCATTTCAGCATAGTTTTATTTCTTTCAGAAAGGCTTTCGAGAACAATGGTAATTAAGTTTAAAAGTAAAAAATAAAGAATGTTAAGCAGGAAATTATAGCCTTAGATTGAAACTTGATTAGCAATAGACATTGTCACCTAAGAGTAGTGCTTTTTAGAATCCAGCCTATTTTTCACATTGCTGTTAATCACAGAGCTAAAAACTGCAGGCTATGTTGTTACTCTCAATGTTAGCCCGCAATTTTTAAACCATATATATACCCAAGACACATCAAAATACACAATCCTGCATTTCGGGATCGTTTGGTTATTATTAACAGTAAACCATACCGCCATCTATCAGTGGTGCTTGACCTGTCATGTAATCAGAGTCTGGACCGGCTAAATATGACACAAAGTTGGCGACATCCACAGGTGTTTGCGCACGACCAAGTGCAATGCCTTTGACGTATTTATTATACGTTTCACCTATTGGAGCCCCAGTAATTTCAGAAAAACGTTTATCAATCTCGACCCACATATCGGTTCCAACCACACCAGGGCAATAAGCATTTACTGTAATACCTGCGCTAGCATATTCCTGTGCTGCAGCCTGAGTTAACGCACGCACTGCAAATTTAGTCGCCGAATATGCGCCCAGTAAAGCAAACCCATTATGGCCAGCAATGGAAGAGGCACTTATAATTTTGCCTTTTTGCTTGCGTTCGATGAATTTCTTTGCAGCGGCTTGAATGCCCCAAAGAGTTCCGTCTACGTTGATCTTTTGGATTTTATCCATTTCTTCTTGAGTAATATCTGCTATGGCTTGAACTTGCGCAATACCTGCGTTATTCACCATAATATCGAATCCACCTAAGGTTTTCTCTGCATGGTCTATAGCGGCATAAACTTGTTTCCGGTCGCTTATATCAGCTTTAAAAGTCGTTGATTTTCGACCTAAGGCTTTGACCTCAAGAGATACCGCGAGCATTTTTTCTTCGTTTAGATCAACGATGGCAACATCTGCTCCATCTTTTGCTAAACGAAGTGCAATGGCACGTCCTATGCCCTGACCTGCACCAGTGACGAGCGCGACTTTTCCTTGTAATGACATATCTGACTCCTTTTTGATAATAGGATAAGGAAGACCTTTTTATAGCCTTCCAGATAACGATTGAATGATCAGTTTACAAGGACGTAGAACAATAAAATTAGATATAGATCAATTTGAGACAGCTTAATGGTTAAGAATTAAACATGTTTAATCTCTAAGAATGACCTTTCAATATTAGTGATAAATTTTTAGATATTATGTTAATTATTAGTTGTTTTATTCTATGTAAATATCTAGAGAAAATAGACGTAGACAGCCATAATCGGTTGTTTAGCTATTTAGTGATGTTCAGTTTGGAATTGTTTCATGCAGGGAAGGTCTGCTAACTTATTTCTGCCTAAAGTTGATTATGGATATGGCCTACGGCCACGACCTTATTGGCCGTAGGCCATACACCAAAGACTAACCAACTTGGGGCATAAATAGAAACGGGTTAGCTTGCCCAGACAATGATTTAATCAACAAGGCCAATCAAAGCCGTTAATGACACTTGATTAAGCCGGTTAATTCACTCAAGCAGTTGAATTTAATTATGTAAAGATATTTAATTTACCAGAATTGAATCCTATGCCTAGTTTCTATCATATTTTAATTAAATAAAATTACCTTATTGGACTATGGTTAATTGGTGGTAATACGAATGAAAAACATTTCATTTATTCATATCTAGTAGAAATGCTACTAGAAATAGTTAAGGATGATTCAATATGAACCCTTTTAACGTTCTACCAAAATTTATAGGCGTACTGCTATTTTCATTCACAGCGCTATGTGCTGCCGAAGAAGAGCCAGAAATGTATGTTTATTCAACCTATTTTAAATGCATACCTGAGCAAGAATCCGCTGTAGACGAGCTAGTTCAAAGAGCCTATGCCCCCATATATAATGATGGTGTTAACAATGGCACCATAGCGAGTTGGGGTTGGCTGAAGCATCATACCGGAGGCGAATGGCGTCGAATTTTATACCATTCAGCACCGAGTATAGATTCATTATTTGCTGCACAAGAGACGATGAACAAAAAATTTGAAGCTGTTTTGGGAAAAAATACTGATGCCCTTGGACGTGGTTGTCAATCTCATGAAGATTATATTTGGCAGTATGTGACCGGGAGTCGACCTACTTTGGGGGGCGAAACGCGTGGAAAAGTAAGCTTATCTGTTTACATGGAATGTAGTTTTTCGGGAGAAGAAAAAGCAGATGCTATTGTCAAAGAACATTTTGCTCCAGTATTCAATGCTCAAGTCGGTAAAGGAAAACTCACATCCTGGGGTTGGTTATCTCATGTCGTTGGCGGCAAATACCGTCGATTGCAAACGGCCACCGCAGATAACTATTCTGATTTATTAAAAGCAAAAAAAAATATCCTTGATACCCTTTATGATAAAGACAATAAACACAGTGCCGAATTTAGTGACATTTGCACTAGTCATCAAGATTATCTGTGGGATATAAAAACAGAATTATAATGAGATATCATTATTTATGAAGCCGAGAGTTATGAGGAAAATACCTATGAAACAGATAGTTATTAAGCCACCCATAATTATATAATCATTAACATCATGGCTTTCGTCATTCATTGCGATAGCCTTTTATGGCTATTCAAACGTACAAATTAAACGCTTTTTTGCTTCATTAATCTTGGGTGGCAATCTTGTGTTTTGTTAGTCATTATCTGGACCCATTGCTTCTTTTATTTCATCACTGCCGAACCCTTTACGGGATAAATAGGCATACGCTTTGGACTTTTCTTTATAGTTTGATAAGTCATAGCGCTTTTTCGCCAGCTCATTTTTACAGCTTTGATAAAAATCGACATCCTCTGTTAACGTTAATTGGTACACCGTATCTTCAAAGTCGCTCACATCAATCAGTCGCTGTTTTAGTTCTTGCAAGATGAGGGTTTTGCCTTTGCCTTTGTTAAATAGTTTGATTATTTCAGTGGTTAAGTCAACTTTGTCTGCTTTTATGGCTAATTTACTGCGCAGTGTTTCACGTTCTGGATGTTGTGCTAATGCGTGATCTATTTCGGCCCGAGAAAACCCTTTTGTGGTCATTTGGGTGTAGACTTTTTCTCTGCTGGTGCCATAAAAGTTAACAAATCGCCTTAGTAGCCTAGATGTGGCCATCGCAAAGGCATCGACTTTTTGCTCGTACATCACTTGCTCTATCGCGGTATCAATCACGGTAACGGGTACGCCGCGCAGTTGTAACTTACGTCTTATCGCGCTGGTACCGAGTTCATTTCTAAAGGCTAACTCGCAATAGCGTACCGCAAAGTCATTGTCATTTTTTAAATAACCGTTTTCTATGAGTTTGGCCAGTACGGTTTCAATCCATTGTTGATTTTCTGTTTTACGCTCAAGCTTAGTGCGAATTTCATTAATGGTAAAATCTTGTTGGCCAAGGTGCCAATAGGCGCTATTAAAAACGTTATCGATGGTTTTGGCTTGACGTAGAGGAGGGCGCTGCATAAAAATTGATCTTAAATTAAAAAATAACCAACAACAGTGTAGCAGCTCCCGGTGTTATTGAGTACGCGCTAGACGTATCCTTGTGCTTGAATACTATTTGAAAAAAGCCATATATGGCCTGATTAATGCCATTGAATTGATGGCCTATAGTGGATTTTTAAATATCAAAATGGTTTAAGTATTACTCGGGGGGAAAGCCCAAAGGCTAATAAGCTTTGGAGCATAAATTTGTTAGCGCCAAAGTTAAAAATTCAATAGTTCGCATTATTATAAGTATGGCTTCTTTGTTAAACACTAGGGGGCTCTTATAGTCGATTTGTTATTCGGTGGCCAAATTTACTATGCCACTTTACGTGAGCTTGATGCTCAACAACCCCTCAATATTTATAGTGAATGTATTTGTTTTCATTTATATGCCATTGAGTCAGTACTTCTTGAGCACAGCTACTGCTACTTAAATTATCACCCAAGATTAGTCAGTTTTTTTTAAAATGTATTATTAATGATGAATGCTTGGATTGTATTTTGTTAATTAGCTCGCATTTTTTCTAATGCGTTAACGTCTAGATCACACTCCCGCAACACCCATGTTGAACTTAGCTGTTTTTTATCACTTAATGCTATTAGATTTTTCTTATGTACTATTGAGCTTATCTAAGGTTTTATTATGATAAATACTATTAAAGCTAAATTAATCATATTAGTAGGTACTTTACTAATCCTTGTATCTAGCTTTTTTATCGTCAACATGTTCATGGTTGAACAGGCTGTTCTTAAAAAAGAAAAGCTTAATATCAATGATAAAGTCGAAAGTTTAGTAAAGGATAACCTTATCGGTCAGGTGGATACTCTTAGCCGTTCAGTCAATGATTTCTATCAACAGTCCAAAGTCGAAAATATTAGGCTGGGCCTGAGCGATGAGATTGTCATATTGCGTAATACCATTAATAACCTGTATGAAAATAATCTCACCGATGACCCCGATATGATGATCTATACCTTCATCAATGAATACCAATGGGGAAAGGGCCGTTATCTGTTTGCCTATGATGCAGATACCTTAACGAATGAAGCCGCTGGCAATGGCAGCGTTTCAATGGGAAATAGTCGTGATGCTATCGATGAAAAAGGCAACTATTACGCGAGGAATATTGTTGCCGCCGCCAAGGAAAACAAGATAGGTTTCACCAACTACTTCTTTTCAAACCCATCAACAGGACAGATCGAAGAAAAAATATCAGCTTCTTTCTATTTTGAACCGCTTAATTTAGTGATTGCTACAGGTGAGTACATCAGCACGCTAAAACAGGGGAATGTCACTGCTGCTCTACAAACTATAATGGCAGCAAAATATGGTAAAAATGGTAAATTTTGGGTGCAGGATCTAAACGGTAATATTCTGGCTCACTCGCAAACAGATCTTATTGGTACTCAGACAAACAACACCGCTAAAGTTAACCAAGTCTTAGAGGGAAAATCTGATGCCTTTGTTCTGCTCTCTGAGTTTTCTTCTTTAACGAATGTGAATAAAACCAAAATTTCATACGTCAGAAAGATCCTACCTCAATGGGGCTGGATTATAGGAACGGGAACCTACGAGTCTGATGTGACCTCGATTCAACAGGGCCTTACGGATGGTACTCGTGAGATATTCGACAACAAAATTTTCCAGAGTATTGCAGTGGCAAGCATCATTATCATCGTTGCACTCATTTTCTGTGTCTGGCTTATAAGCAAACTAATCACCGACATGGTGGTGTTAAAAACACGTATAGACACCTTATCCACTGGCGAAGCCGATCTCACCTCCCGATTGGAAATCATTAATCATGATGAGCTTGGAGATATAAGCCATTCAGTTAATAATTTTATTGGTTACCTTCAAACCATGATGCTTGATATATCCCGTTCATCCAAAGACATTACTGAAGGCATCACACAACTTAACCGTCAATCAGAAAGTAACAGCATTGCTCTGAACAACCACAGTTCAGAAACGAGTCTCGCAGCTACCGCAATCACTCAGATGAACAGCTCAGCAGAAGCGGTGGCTAACAGTGCAGCGCAAACTGCATCGAGCACCCAGCAAGCCAACGAAGAAGCTAAAGCCTCTAAAATCAACGTTGTTGATGCATCAAATAGCGTAATAGCCCTTGTAGAAGATATGAATGCGGCGACCAACAAGATTAATACCATGAGCGAGAATACCGACCAAATCGTATCGATTTTAAGCGTAATTAAGGGGATAGCTGATCAAACCAATCTGTTGGCACTCAACGCTGCAATTGAAGCCGCACGTGCAGGAGAACAAGGACGAGGCTTTGCCGTTGTCGCTGATGAAGTGCGCTCACTCGCCTCTCGTACCCAATCGAGTACAGCTCAAATTGACCAGATCTTAATAAGGTTACAAGATGACGCTTCGTCGGCAGTAAAGGTGATGATTGAGACTAAGCAGAGCTGTCAGAAGGTGGCAGATAACACCTTTAGAGTGACCTCTAACCTTGATTCAATGACAAGCTCTATCTTAAACATTAACGATTTAGGCGGTCAAATAGCCACTGCATCTGAGGAGCAAAGTGCAGTAACCAGTGAAATTAGTCGAAATATACACACCATCGAAACTATGGCGCTTGAGTTGTTACAAAATGGTAAGCAAACCGCAGTGAGTACTCAACACCTTTCGACTGCAAATGATCATCTCAATTTGTTAGTCAATAAGTTCAAATTAGCCTAAGAGCTGGTTTGGTGGGTATCGATAGCCCAATGTCTGTCAGTATTTCGATATTTTTTGTCTTGCTTAACATGGCGTTAGATCCGTGAATAATCGCTTCCGTATTTAGTTGCTTAAAACGCTTCAATACTTTCAACGCCACAGCGCTAAAGGGGTTATTCCACTCGCTTGGTTTGACTTGGGCTGGATCTACCGCAGTTGCTTTAATAACTCGATCTATCCCAACGTTAGCCCCCCTATTAGTTATCTGAAAATCACCTTGTTTTCTGGTAACATTCCCCATAGAGTGTCGGCCCAGAATCATAGCGATTCAGCACCATCAGTATTAAAAAATAACAATATAGGTAGCAGGTTTGGTAGATAAAATTGTATCAATAGTCGATTTCTTTCTCGAACACAAATTATTATTAACTGTTTTGATAGTAATGCTTATTTCAGTGATTAAGCGCTTTATCATTTCAAGTATTCGTGGTGATGTGGCTTTTCTTTCTGATGTGCAACGTAAATGGATGTCACGTACTAAAAATGGCACATTCATTTTAATACTGGTTATTTTGTTCATGCTTTGGCAATCCGAAGTCAGCAAGTTTGCTCTGTCAGTTACCGCTATTGCCATTGCTTTAGTGATAGCTTCAAAAGAGATTATTCTTTGCTTTACTGGCTCGATACAACGAGCTAGTTCTCGTTCGTTTGTGATAGGTGATTGGATTGAAGTTGGCAAAATATATGGTGAAGTGATTGAACACAACTTAATGGCCACAGTGATCCAAGAGATCGATCTGGATCAGGGTCAATACCATTACACAGGTAAAACCGCGACGTTGCCAAACAGTATGTTTTTTACCTATGCGGTCAAAAACCTCAACTTTATGAAACGCTACGTTTACCATAACATTACGATTACCGTGGTCGAGTTCGTTAATCTCTATAAGCTTTTTCCTGGGCTAACCCGTCAAATAGAAGATCACTGCGAAGACTTTATTGAAGTGGCCAAGCGCTACAACGGCGTTATAGAAAAACATGCAGGTGTCGATTTACCTGGCAGCGAACCGCATATCCATATCACTAGTGGCATAAATGGTGAGCAGAATGTTCATATAATGATTTTTTGCCCCACTGAACGCGCTATACAGTTAGAGCAGCTTATAAGAGAAGATTTTATGGTTGCTTACCACCAACAATTTGGCTAGTACTATTTAAAAAGGGTTGCCAGTAGACCGCAGCGTGTCCAATTGACCTAAGACCGAAAAATGGCCTGATTTTTTACGCCGTTCACTGCTCATTAATCAAATAGGACGTGCTAGGTTTACTGTTTATGAGTTTGTGTTCTTGGCCGACTACATTAGCCTCAGACATCACAAAGAGGCCAACGACTATTCAGCCTCAAGGTCTCTGGGTGACATGGAACAAGGTATATCCTTGATTGTCGATATAACGAGTGAGCTGTAACCAATGATGACTGGCCAAAATGGAACGGGAACCTGACGTGAACAAGACAGAACTGAAGACATGATGTAATACCATCTCACAAAAGTCCCCCATTTCTGCCGCTTAGGTTAAGCGGATTAAATCCTCAACATTTGAGCGGGGCATCTATTCGAATTCATTCGCTAATTGATATTTTGTAAACTCAGTAAAGCGGGTATTTCTGCTAAAAACACATTCACGGACTCTCTTTCACTCCGGCTGTCATAAATTGCGTAAATATCGGCTTGAATAGACTCTTTTAACGGAATAAAACACACATTGTGCCATTGATGTTGACGATAACTTTGAGGCACAATCGATACCATAGTGCTCGTCGCCACAACAGCCATTAACGTCGTAGGCTCAATAACTTCCTGAGTCACCTTAGGGTAAAAGCCGCTGGCTAAAAGTCGCTCAATAATCATATCGGTGGATGCAGAGTTAGTACGCTTCATAAACACAAACTCTTGATTAATAAGCTCATCCATACTGAGACTTTGTTTCATTTTCAATGCATGCTCATCCGACACCAAAACACACATGGGTTCTGCGTATAAAAGCCTTTCACTCAGTGGATAAATGTTACGGGTATCAGCGAATCGGGCTAATCCTATATCGATACGATGCTCGCTTAACGCTTGTTTCTGCATCTCTGGCGATAGCTCAATAAAATTAAAGGTATATTGCGGATAACGCTTTTTGAACTCTCTTAGAACTGTGCCGAAACCGGTCCAAAAGACCGAGCTCATTAACCCTATGTTGATTGTGTTATCTAACTCCCGCCCCGCCTTAGCCACCTTGTTTACCGAATCACGAAACATATCGAATAATAGTGCACACTCCTGTTTTAATATCAAACCCACTTCAGTGAGCTGAACATGGCGGGTCGTTCGCTCAAATAAGGTCACATCAAGCACCGACTCTAACGCTTTAATTTGAGCACTTAAGGGCGATGTTGAAATATTAAGTTGTTCTGCAGCTTGCCCAAAATGCATACATTGAGACACTGCATAAAAATAACGAAGCATTTTCAATGTTATACGACCATTTAGTACATTTTCATTAATATCCATTATCCGGTCCTCAATATTTGGCAATCATATTGTACTTAAAATCAGGATAATAGTGTTGAATTTAGTGATTAATTGAGAATAAAGCTTGGGGTAAATTAACCTTAAGATAATTAATCAGTAAGGAATAAACCATGAAGATCGATCCTGTAGACAATGCGCTAGCTACCATTTCAGATCGTAAACCACATTTTAGTCCCAAGGCTGCATTCATCTTAGGTTCCGGCTTGGGAAGCCTTGCCGACGAACTGGAAGACAAAGTTTGTATTGCCTATGAAGATCTTGATGGCTTCCCTGTCAGCACTGTCGAAGGTCACTCTGGCGAGTTAGTGCTGGGGCGAATGAATGGTATTGACGTTGTTTGCATGAAAGGCCGCGGCCATTACTACGAACACCAAAGCATGAAAGTCATGACCAATCCGGTGCGTACTTTTAAACGTTTAGGCTGCGAACTGCTCATTGTGACCAATGCTGCAGGGTCTTTACGCCCCGAGACTATTGACGTCGGATCCCTGGTTATCTTCAACGATCACATCAATACCATGCCAGGCACACCTATGACTGGTCGTAATGATGACACCTATGGCCCACGCTTTTTTAGCTTAGCGAATGCTTATGATAAATCCTTACGTATGCAAGCATTGGCGGTGGCAAAAAAAGAGGGTATTAATGCCACAGAAGGAGTTTTTGTCTCTTACAGTGGACCGAATTTCGAAACGGCTGCCGAAATCCGCATGATGCAGATAATAGGCGGAGACGTAGTCGGAATGTCTGTAGTACCTGAGGTTATATCAGCTGCTCACTGTAATCTCCCGGTACTGGCTATCTGTGCTATCACTAATATGGCAGAAGGCCTAGGAGATGTAGCCCTATCCCATGAACAAACACTGAAGTGTGCAAAGTTAGCGCAGAATGACTTTATCAATCTCATCAAAGCATTTATGGCAGAACATTTTTGATGTTATACCAAGAGGTCTAAAAAACATCTACTTAGTGCATTTTGACAAACTAATTCAACACGAATGAATAAAAGAATGGCGCTCCCTTCTGAAGTCATTCAACGCAGAAGTAGGCAGCCAAACATACTCCTCAAAGATGAGTGTTAGCAATGTTAACCCGCTTAAGCGAGGAGTAACGCTGTTTTCACTCGTTGCGAACAACATGGATAATGAAATTCCCCCATCCTCTTTTAATCGGCCTAACTATCGGCCTAACAATGGGCCACAGCGTGACTGTGACTGCCATATTAAATAATGCCATAAAGACGTTAAGTCCTGTACGACAGTTAATGTGATTACCGATCTTAATTGCAATGCCAACAAATCTTACTCACTTATGATTAGCGCAGTTGTTAACCTCGACCACAATAGCCGCTGATTGATGGGTGGGTGATAATTAGTTGTGCTGCCAGTGCTTTTCTATAAACTTTTGAACTAAACCACATAATCCCTCTCTACTGAAAAAAGTTACTGAAAAAAGTTACTGAAAAAAGTTACTGAAAAATGATCCGATACTAATACTTAAGTTGTACGAAAATAGATCACAACAACATAGGATATAGAATATATTATCTTAAGATCAGAGTAATGGGGGTCAGTATGTGGTTGTTGCTGAACTCATGCTGCGGAATAACTATTTATTTATAAACAAGGGTATAGGGCCCTATGCCTTAACATGAAGGGGCCAATGCCTTAACATGAAATAGACTAATATCTATCAAATAGGAATGGGCTCTGATAGACATTAATGGGGTGATATCATTTTATAATACCTAGCCAGATGAGCCTTTCAGCTCATTTTTGGACATCAGGTGTTAATGCTTAGTTTAAAAGCGATCGAGTCTTTATTATCTCTTCTTGTGGACAACACAAAAATTGCCACGTCTTGTGCGACATTTTGAGCATCTTTCACAATCAACAGGTGCTCTGTTGCCTTCTTTCCAGCGCTTAATTAAATGAGGTTCAGCAAGCAAAGGTCTTGAGATCGCAAAACATTGAATATTGGTTGTATTGGCAATCTCTTCTATCGCACTAATATCACTTAATCCACCAACGGTAATAATGGGTACATTAACTTCTGCGCTAATAACTTGCCCATATTGATGAAAATAGCCTTGTTGTTGAATGTTATATCCATCAAAAGATTCGCCAATCATGGTGCTTGCTTTGCCATGTATATTCCCTGAGATGATAATGGCATCAACCCCTATGGCGGCTAATTTTTTACAAATAATGCGTGTTTCATCAAAGGTTAACCCACCATCAAAAAACTCCGATGCGGTCAATTTAACTAATATTGGATACTCATTACCCACAAGCTTTCTAATCTCAGCATAGATCTCTACTAAGAATCTGATCCGATTGTCTAGGCTGCCACCATATTCATCTTGTCTTTGATTGTAATATGGGCTCAAGAACTGATTGATTAAATAGCTATGTGCAGCGTGTATTTCTACACCATCAAACCCTGATTGTTGGGCTCTTCTGCTTGCTTGAGCAAATGCCTTAATGATGTAATCTATTTCATCCTTAGTCATCGCTTTGCCTAATGTTTGTGTGCTTTTTTCACACACTTCACTCGGCGCATAGATCACCCTTTCACCTACATTGTGAGTGGTTTTTGTGCCACCGTAAGCAAGCTGCATCACTATTTTAGCATCATTGCGGTGGACTAATTCGGTGAGCTTTTTGTATTCATCGATAAAGGAATCATTGTACATTCCCATCATGCCGGCATTTGGCTTCTCTTCTTCTACAATATTGGCATAACCCGTTACAATTAGGCCGACTTCGCCTTTAGCAAGTTCTTCGTAGATAGCGTATAGCTTATCCGTCATATGGCCATCTTCTGTTGCCAGATTTTCCCACGTCGCGCTTCTAATAAAGCGGTTTTTCAATCTCATTTTGCCAATACGAGTTTCTGTAAACAAAGTACTCAAGTCCAATCCTCTTAAAAATCGTTTTTAGTATTATTCATCAGCTTTATAAAGAACAAGATAAGAACAGCCATGCTTATTACATGGCTGTTCTTATCTTGTGTGTGTTTGGTATGTGCGATGAGCGATGGTAAATACTACCGATAATGTATATGAAAATCTTTAATCTGGATTAAGTTATTGTCATATACATCATGTAAAAAACGCTTCCAAAAGTCTGATTTATGTCATCCGAAAGAGTTCAGGAAGACTTATATCGCCACAGCGTCTTAGGCTCAAGGTGACCACAAGGAATTTCAGGTCGTGTTGGTATCGGAGAAACGTGATTGTCGTGCGAAGCAGCATCTAGAGTGGTTAGGGCTGGAGCTTAGAGACCCCAGCAACCCGATTAGCTTTTCTCTACAACAACGGCAGTTCCATAAACTAAAAGTTCTGACATGCCAACTGCAATAGCGCTTGTCGTAAATCTTACGTTGACAACAGCATTAGCACCTTTGCTTTTTGCTTGTGTCATCATTCGTCTCAATGCTTCCTCTCTGGCCTCGATCAGCATTTCAGTATAACCCGCCACTTCACCACCAATGATGGTTTTGAGTCTCGCCATAATATCTCTACCGATATGTTTTGACTGAACCATGCTTCCGGTGACAAGGTCGATTGATTCAACAATTTTATAGCCAGAAATTTCGGGGGTGTTTGAGATGATCATCATATTTCCTTATACCTGATAAATAAAGCTAACATCGGGTTCTTCAATTAGGTGCCGTTGTTGGCCCGTTAATGCCTAGCGCAAAAAGGGTGAGATCTGTATCCAATCTGTAGCAAGCACTTGTCAGGTTTGGGATGCGTTTCTTTGTTTTACTAACCAGTATGATATGCCCAATGCAATTGTTACCAAAGCAAGACCTATGATGTGTTCTGAAGAAACAAGTTTAAGATCTAACACGATAACTTTCCGCGCTACAGCCATGAGAGCGGTGGCAATGACTAATTCTACTGGGATAATATTTGACCCAAGGTATAAACGAATATTAATAAAGATTTCAACGGCTATGAGCACAAGCATAAAAGCGCCAAAAGTCTCAAGAATATCCTCAGCATCGAGGAGAAAATACGGGGGTACTATCACTTTGCTATAGATAACATAGACAACGTCTGCAACGCTCCAAAAAATGACTAATACCATCAACACGGCAAGTATTCTTATCGCAAATCGGATCGTGCGATGCAGTACTTTTAATAATTGATCAGAATGATCTTGTGGTAACTCTTCATGTTTCATAAATTTTCCCAAGATAGATATTATCAGTAAACGATAAGAGAGCTAAAAACCCTAACGTTTAGCACCGCGACAAATGATAGCGTCAGTTGCTGCTTTTGGTTAGGTGATTATTTTGTGAATTCCGTACCCAGTCATTTCCCTGTAGATAAGAAGGTTGAACAAGAGCAACCTGCGACATTATTGACTACTATTACTCAGCACATTATTGGTAGAACGGGTAAAATTTGTATATGCACTGGTGTTTGGTACTGAAGGATTTTTAGCAACCCACAACACTTGTCCATGACGATTAATGCATATTAACTGTTGAGCTGGCATATTGTTCGGGAACACCATGTAATCAAAAATGTCGACAATATTATTTTCAGCTTCCGATACCAATAAAACTGCGTAAGGCAATTCAAACACTTCAATAATAACCGTTTTTGTGTTGTTAACGATTTCAATTACTTATAGCATCTAAGGCTTATTGCACGGCTTGCCTGATAATATCCGACATGTAAGTTATTGATTTATATCATCCTATCTTAGCTTCAATTACCAGCAATCAGTTCACCTTGATGTCGTAGTCGTTTAGACATACATTTTTTGTGTACGTCCAACTAAGCTTTTGAACAACATAAGACAGCCATTAAACGTTAATAGATTGTAAATATCAAGAGTGATATCCGTAAGGTATTAATATCTAAAGTCATATCACATGTATAAAAAAGGCTTAGGTCAAATTACTTGTCCTAAGCCTTTGGTTATCGGTTATTGATGTTGGCGGTAGCGATAAAAGCTTACATGGCGATGGTGACTTTATTGAGCCACGCTAGCGCGTCGCCTTGCATCAGTGGTGCTAAGGTATTACGTACTTTTTGCTGATATTGATTAAACCAATTTACTTCAAATTCAGTTAATAACGACTTATCGACTAAACGTGCATCCATTGGAATATGGGTTAATACGTCAAACTCGTACATTTCACGCTCTGCACCGGCTAGGGCTTGGCAATGCTGCACGGTGACGAGGTTTTCGATGCGAATACCAAAACCATCGGCGCGGTAATAACCTGGTTCATTCGACAATACCATTCCCGGCAGTAAAGCCACGGCGTTGACGTTTTTACCAATGCGCTGTGGGCCTTCATGAACACTTAAAAAGTGACCGACACCATGGCCTGTACCATGGTCATAATCAAAACCGTGTTGCCATAAATGCTGGCGTGCAAAGGCATCGAGCTGCTGACCCGACGTGCCTTTAGGGAAGCGGGCCGTATCTAAGGCAATATGGCCTTTTAATACTAATGTGACCATTTTTCTCTGCTCATCTGTCACCTTGCCAATGGCGATGGTGCGGGTGACATCGGTAGTACCGTCAAGGTACTGGGCGCCAGAATCGACCAAGTAAATGCTGTCCATGGTCATGGTGCTTGGGGTGCCATTATTGTGGTTGTAATGGCACATGGCGGCATTGGCGCCAGTGGCTGAAATAGTGTCAAAGCTTGGCTCACGGTACAGCGGGTCTTGCAATCTAAAGCTTTCTAACTTGTCAGCCAGTTGTGCTTCATCATGCATAATGTGTTGTGCAACTTGATTGTCTAACCAAGCTAAAAAGCAGCTTACGGCTGCGCCATCACGAATATGACTCGCCCGCATACCGGCTAATTCGGCAGCATTTTTTTGTGCTTTAGGTAATGCAACAGGATCAAGTCCTGCAATCAGCTTAGCACCGCCTTTTTGTGCCAGTAACTGCGAGTATGCGTTGGCAGAATGTGGGTCGGCTAATAGCTTCACCCCATTCATTTGGGCTAATACCCTTGCCAGTTCCGCTTCATCTTTAAAACTAACACCTGCACCTACGTGATCTTCAATGTTTTGCGGTACTTTGGCTAAATCGGTAAAAAAGGTCATGTCGCCATTGGCTGATAATAACCCGCAGCCAAGGATCACTGGGAAGCGGGGCACGTCGTTACCACGGATATTGAGTAACCAACAACATGAATCTAATGCCGCGATAAGGGCGACATCTGCGCCTTGTTTTTTCACCAGCGGGCCAATTTGTTGGCGCTTCTCGATGCTATTGCGTCCAGCGCCTTGATGACTAAATAAAGTCATGATGGATGCTGATAACGCCGGGCGATCTAACCAACTCACATCAATCGGATTGTCATCAACTTCAACTAAATTAATGTGGGCTTTATCAAATTGCGCTTTGGTTTGTTGATACCAAGCCAGCGTATGTAAGCGACTGTCGATGCCGACGCTAGCGCCAGCAGGTAAGGTGTCGATTAACCAGTCAATTTGGGGATCGTCATGCAGGCTTAAATACTCAAATAGGTTGCCATCCACTTGTTGGCGTACTTGCACAGTGTAACGTCCGTCGGTAAATATTGCCGCGCGGTCTTTTAGCACTATGGCCATGCCTGCTGAACCGGTAAAGCCAGTGGCCCACTGTAAGCGCTCATTACGTGCAGGCACGTATTCTCCTAAATACTCGTCGGCGCGGGGAATAATAAAGGCATCGATTTGATTAACTTCAAGCTGCTGACGAATGGCGCTAAGGCGCTTAGCAATGATATTGGTCATGGTTTCTCCGTTGGAGGCGGCTGATGAACTCAGCTCTGTAGAATGAATAACGATTATCGCAAGTGTGGCAGTAAACTGGCAAGTGAAGTCGCCGACATTATGTTTAGCTAGCAGACTAAAATTGTAACCTTATATTGTATAAGATGGTAACAAAACGATGCAGACGGTATCGTTGGCTATGTTGATTATCTGGCATATTTAAATAAGGTAAGACGATACGTTATAAGCAATCTACTGTTAATCCGATAACAAAAACGATAACTAAAACGATAACAATAACCAAAGGAAATCCTATGACAATGGGTGTCGGCGGCGCAAGCCCACAACAAGCATTAGCCACATTAGCCAATATGACCGATGGCGTAGCGGCGATAAGTGGTGATGAGTTTACCCAACGTATTCAACATGCACAGCGATTAATGACACAGCATGGCTTAGATGCTATTTACCTCAATGCGGGTACTAATTTGTACTATTTTACCGGTACATCTTGGTTTGCGAGTGAGCGTATGGTGGGGGCGATTATTCCAGCTGTTGGTGAGGTGCAGTATATTGCCCCCGCTTTTGAACTCGATACCTTACAGGGGTACATGGTCATTAAAGGTCGAGTAAATACTTGGCATGAAGATGAAAGCCCATTCCAGCTATTTGCCGATGTGTTAGTTCACATGGGCATTAACCAAGCAAAAATAGGTATTGATGAGTCAACCGCCTTTTTTATTAGCGATGGCATGGCTCAAGCTGCGCCTCAGCAACAATTTGTGAGTGCAACAAGTGTGACGGCGGGTTGTCGGATGATTAAGTCGGTTGCTGAAATTGCCTTAATGCAGCGGGCTAAGGACATGACCCTTGAAGTGCATAAAGCGACGGCCAGTATATTACGTGAGGGCATCACCACCGCTGAAGTTGAAGACTTTATTAATCAAGCTCATTATGCTGTGGGTGCCGCAAAAGGCTCGTATTTTTGCATCGTATTATTCGGTGAAGATACTGCTTATCCCCATGGGGTTAAATCGCCTAAGGCGCTAGCACTAAATGACACGGTATTAATTGATACGGGTTGCCAGTTACAGGGTTATAACTCTGATATTACTCGCACTTATGTGTTTGGTGAAGCCAATGATCGCCAACGTCAATTATGGCAACTTGAGCAAGATGCGCAAATTGCGGCATTTGATGCGGCGCAAATTGGCACATCTTGTAGCGATGTGGACACAGCCGCTCGTGCAGTGCTAGAAGCGGCTGGCTTTGGTCCAGATTATAAGCTGCCGGGTTTACCTCATCGTACCGGCCATGGCATAGGTTTAGACATTCATGAATGGCCATACTTGGTTCGCAATGATATTACGCCGTTAGCCGTTGGCATGTGTTTTAGCAACGAGCCAATGTTATGTGTGCCAGGCGAGTTTGGTATCCGTCATGAAGATCATTTCTACATGACAGCCCAAGGGCCAAAATGGTTTACAGCGCCTGCAAAATCGATTGACGATCCGTTTTACCTAGCATGATAGTCAAATGGTGATGGGGTAAAGACTCATTTGCCAATAACCAAGAGCCAATAGCAAAAAGCCTCCAAAAGGAGGCTTTTTCATTTTCAGACTAAACTGATATTCATTGCTGATTAGTTAATCTCAAATAACTCGACATCAAAAATGAGCACTGCGCCACCTTCAATTTTTCCAGTGGAGCGATTACCGTAAGCCAATTGGCTTGGAATATAAAAACGGAATTTGTCGCCAATACTCATTAATTGTACGCCTTCAGTCCAACCTTTAATCACTTGATTTAAACCAAAGCTGATGGTTTCGCCGCGATCGACAGAGCTGTCAAATACAGTGCCATCGATTAGCGTACCGTGATAATGCACGGTCACTTTACTTTTTGCGCTTGGATGGTCAGTGTTTTCGCTTTTAACGAGCACTTCATATTGTAAGCCAGATAAGGTTTGCGTGACGCCTTCGCGTTGGGCATTTTCAGATAAAAAAATCTTACCTTTCTCAATATTCTCTTTGGCGGCTTTTTGATTGTTCGATTGAGTGAAAAAATAAAAAATAACGCCCGCAATGACCACAATGGCCAAAATCATACGCATAATAGTTGTTCTCAAATGGTTAGTAACTGTGTGGCTAGTTTAGCGTAAAAAGTGATGGGCTAATACTTATCACCTCGTTTAAAGAGATAATTGAACCAATAGGTTAATTAACGATACCCATCAAATAGCGGCTGCCATTGCTGGTAACACAATAAACTAACCCCGACTGAGTTGAGTATTATGCAACACCACAATAGCCGTTTAAAAGATGATTTTTGGGTTTTATGGCGTAAGTGATACTGGCCAAGTAGTGCTGCCGGCCAGCCTCCAATCAAAGCAAAAAATTGTAAGGTGCTTTCTTTTATGCGCCACTGGCCCTGCTTAGCGGCCGATTTGTCACGGTAATACAAACCAAATGTGATCACATTAATTAATCCATAAATACCTGCCAACCAGGGTTGGACGGCGCCAAAAATGGCGCCGATTAACAGCAACATCAACCAAGCAAATTTATTCATTCTAATATCAGTCCAGGGGGATTAATTCAGTCTAGGTAGCTTATTTCAAATTCAACCAAAGGGGCATTATCTTGCTCCGATTCAAATATGGCTTCAATAGTGTAATTATCCCCATCGATATTGACCGAATCATAGTTGTCTTCTGCATCGGGATAATGCGCCATAAATTCACTTTTAGTTTGCGGTAAATTTAGCGCTACTGCTGCTTGGGCAAATGTGCCTTGGGTATATTTTTCTGTCGTTAGGGCTGATGTGAGTTTGACTCGAGTGATCACTTCATTGGCTTGTTTGACCAAGATAAAACTCGATAACATAAACCACTGTTTATCTTGGGTTAGGTTAAAGCTGTTTTGCTGATTGTTATTGATATAACGCGCTGCAGAGCGGTCTGCTAAGGTGGCATTTTTACCGCTTACCACATTGGAAAAACCTTGAGTATCGATAGGGCTGAACTGAAGTTGAGCAATCGGTTGAGTGAAATGATTACTATGGAGAGTAAATTGAGTCAATTCAGTGTTAACGGGTTTTGTTGCATTGGGTTTGTAGTCAGCAAAATCCATTATTAAGGTGTTGTTTTGATGCTTAACGGCGTATTGATGCGAATTGATTTTTACCGCTTTGTGATCGCTCTGGGTTAACACATCGGCTAATTCATCTCTTATATTAATCTTGCCGAACAAGGTCCAAGGATTATCGTCGAAATTATCATTGAAACTGATCCAATTTTTACCATATGCGCTCAGTAGCGCGGTCGTTGAACTGGCAAATTCCACTTTATCATTAATCAAAATAAACCACAGATTACGGCCATATAACCAAGCTGACTGATTTTTTTCAAGCGACAGCTGTACACTTGCCGGACCAAGAGTGCTAAACAGTACTTGGCTTGATGCGCTCATGGGAATACCGTAAATATGTGTGAATGACACATCGGCTTGGGGCTTTTTAACCGCTTTTGCCAGAGAGGCTAACGATTCTTCTGCTGTTTCGCTAACTTGCCAGTTGAAGGTCGTCACCGTCAGCTTTTTACCTAAGTGATTATAGGGCGTTGGTGTGGCAGATAATGATCGATCATCAGTACAAAACGTGACTAAGTCGGCTTGGTATTCAATTACCCTTTTGTAGTCACTGGTGTGACTGCTTTTAGTGATAGTGGTTTTATTCAACGCCATCAACATGATGGCGTCAGCATGTTGTTGTTTTGCTGCTCGCTGCAATTTGAACATACTGGTGTCGAACATACTCAGTTCTATTTGTTGATCGGTTTGGCTTTGAAAATCCTCAGTCAGATAAACGTCTCTTACTGCAAGCTGATTGATAATGGTTGGGCTGCAATTAGGCTTAAAATCTAAAATAGGCGGTAATGTCTCTGCGGCAATGGCACTCATACTGATGAGATTAATCAATATGGCACAGTATTTTAGTTGCATGTATTCTTCCTTGAGTGGTTATGATCCTAAGCTGAGATTGATTAACTTGTGCGGGAGACTAAGACGCGCCAAAGTTTTTCTAACGGACCTTGATTGAATTTGCGTAAATAGACATCGGCTAATAGCAACTGTAACACACTGTAAATAATGGCAATGGAGAGATAACCTATCCTGTCTAGTGAGTACAACCAGTCTGGTGCAATATAACGTAATAATAAAATACCAACAATAGACTGGAGAATGTACAAACTAAATGCCATTCGGCCGGCATTTTGCAGAAGTGTTAGTCTGTGGGGGGCATTTTGACAAAATTTAACAATAATATGGATATAAATTAATGCCGTCGCAATAGCGCTGAACCATAATAATAGGTCTGACATCGCTTCCCACCTCGGATTGCCGCTGAGACTGAATAGCGAATCTAATGATGACAATATGATGGCCCAAAATACGCATTGCCACAGGGTTTTTTTCTCTAATCCATTGGTAAAAATGTTGCGTTTATATAATGCCATCCCCAATAACATTAGACCTGCGATATACCACATTAGGGTTAACGGAATAACCGCTAACATGTAAGCCAACATGGTTAAATGCAGAGTGAGTTGTTGCTTGTAGCTGCCTGTCCAAGCTGACAGTTGCTCGATGAAAAATGCTGAGTCGCGTATATAAACGTGCTCGTCAGGCATAAGTGAAATGAGCGCAATGGGGATCAATGATAACAAGATAAACCCTCTGGCTTTGCGCAGTAGCTCATCAGCATTGAGATTGATGTAGCGAAAAGCCAATAACCCACTCACGCCATAAGACAATAATATATCTCCTGGGAAGATAACAATAGCGTGGATTACCCCAAAGACGATTAACCAATATAAGCGGGATTTTATCTGATTATTTTGGGATGGTGCCGCGACGGCAGATACCGGTCTCGCTTGCTGGCGTTGATATTGGATTAATAATCCCACCCCAAAAAGCATGGCGAATAGGCTAAAGAAGCGTCCTTCTAAAAAAAAGTTGCTGAAAATGAGTATGGCTATATCTGTTGTAGGTTGAATTTCATGAGGAGCATAGCCCAAAAAGCTATTGCCCATAAAATAGATATTAAGGAAGAAAATACCTAATACGCCAACACCTCTGATTGCATCAAGATTGGCTAAACGTATTGATTGAATGGGAGAACCATGCTTATTCATGTTAGTTGTACTTAATCTCTGAATTCCTCTTACTATTAGCTGTTTATAAGCCCTCTTTATTAAATAAAGATGCGCGACTAGAGATTAACAGCCAAACCTTGTAATGCCGCTAGAAAATATTGTTAAGTAGGGCAAAGCATCATAAAAAAACCAAACGACCCGCTTTAATGCCGATCCCTTGGTTTTTTTACAATAGAGATATTTATTGGGTGGTTTGCACTTCAAGGAACGGGATTGTACCTGTCGGCAACATGGTGGTCGGCAATTTTCCATCCCAGCGTTCAGCTTTAGTCAATTCAACTAAATTTTGATTTTGCGCTAGCGCTTCTGCACGAATTTTAATGGCTGATGCTTCTGCGTTACCTTTAATTCGGATACTTTCTGCTTCGGCAATGGCACGGGCCAGTTGCGAGTCTGCTTCAGCTTGCGCTTGAGTCACGGCAATTTGGGCACTCACGCGCTCTTTTTTAAGATTTTGTAATTGGGTTTGCACTTCTACTTCTGCGCGCATTCTGTCTTCTACCGATTTTTCGTAAGCATTGCTAAAGTCGATATTTTCAATTTGCACTGAGTTAATGGTCGCCGGGCCTTTAATCGATTGAGTAATGGCTTCGGTGACATCAATACCAAACTTGATCCGTTCTTGAACCGCAGAAATAGCGGTATATTTACCAAAAATATTCTCAATTTGAGTCGGCACTTGGCGGTCAAGTAAGCGCGATACCATTAAGTCTATGCTTTTAAATTTTGCATACACTTCTTCAACACGATCTGGCGGTATGCTGAATGTCACTGAGGCGCGTAAAGTTGCGGGTTGTTGATCGCGGCTATAAGCCTGTAAACCTTGGTAATTTGCTGTGTGAGTTTGAGTTGAAATTTTAACCACGGTATCCATAAGCGGAATTTTAAACCCAAGCCCTGGTTCTGCAGTATCGATAATTTTACCGTTACGTAGCACGACGCCACGTTCGCCCTGATCAACGGTATACCAGCTGCCATATAAGCTGATAAGCATTATTAGCAAAATAGCGATCGGAATAATTTTTCCTAGATGATTTTTGTTGGCTTGCGCCAGATCATTCTTTAACATTATGCTTCCCTAGCAAAAGTGAATAAGGTGATTAATTTACTTCGTTATTTTTTGAGGTTTCTCTGAAATCCATAGCTTAATATGCCCTTGGACTACCACAACACCATTAGTATCATAGGCCTTTACGTCAACTAACATATCACCCACTTGCCATTGTTCTGATTTTACCTGTGCAACACATAAAATGTCGCTACCCGCTTTTGCGGTGTAATCAACGCTCATGCCCTTTGGGATCCAACGTAAATGAGCCGGGATCGATGCTTCTGCCATCGTGCCCATGGCCATTTCTAAGCCATTACAAATGGCTATTACATGCACGGTACCAATATGATTTTGGACTTTTTTGCGTTTTTTTATTAAACATTCGCAGCGGTTAACGCGTAAATCGCTTATGTAAGGGTGTACTGTGCCAAAATAGGGCGCCATCCGAGACACCATTTTAGAGAAAATATGCTTACCCAATGGATAAGCAGTGACTTTGTGGTATAGCGACATGACTTTATTGGGTTTTGTGTGGGTCATAAATAAACTTTACTCGTTATTTTATCGGATGAGGTTAACATTGTTGTAACCTGTGGAAAAGCCCCGATCAATATTTTCCATCGCTCATTACACAGGGCACAGGTATAATTTACCGGTGTAGACACATTGAAGGATGAATTTTGAAAACTGACTCACTGTTATTGAATTATTTCAAAGGTATGGCCATGGGCGCTGCAGATGTTGTGCCGGGCGTATCGGGTGGCACTATCGCATTTATTAGCGGTATTTTAGATCCATTATTGGATGGCATTCGCAAGATTAACTTGTCTTTAGTAGGGATTATCAAACACAAAGGGATTAAAGCTGCTTTTTTACATATTAATGGTCCTTTTTTGCTGTGCGTGTTCGGCGGGATTTTAACCAGTATTTTTACCTTAGCTAAGCTAATTTCTTGGTTGTTGGTGACACATCCTATACCTGTGTGGTCGTTCTTTTTGGGCTTGATTCTGTTTTCCGTGGTTCACATGCTTAAACAAGTGAATAAATTCAGTGCTATTCGGGTTGCCATGTTTATTGTCGGCGTCGCCTTTGCGTGGGCCATTACCGTGTTGCACCCCATTGAATTGCAAGTGAGTTACCTTAACTTCTTTTTCTGTGGTGCGATTGCTATCTGCGCCATGATATTACCCGGTATTTCAGGCAGTTTTATTTTACTGCTTTTAGGGATGTACCCCGCGGTGTTAGCGGCGGCTAAAGGATTTGATATTGTGTATTTGGCCTGTTTTGCTATTGGGGCTGTGGTTGGATTATTAAGTTTTAGTCACGTGTTATCGGCATTGTTACGTAAATTCCATGATGCAACATTATTGTTTTTAACCGGATTAATGCTGGGGACATTAGGTAAGATTTGGCCTTGGAAACAAGTAATTAGCTGGCGCGAGAATTCTAAAGGCGAGTTAGTGCCATTGGTAGAGCAAAATCTATCCCCATTTCAATTTGAGCAAATCACCGGTGAGTCATCGCAACTGTTTGTGGCGATTGTGTGTGTGTTTGTGGGCATTGGTCTGGTATGGGGGGTAGAGCGTCTAGGGGCGAAAGCTCAGGCTTAATATGCACGATATGTCAATCGATCCCTATAAAGCAGAACTCGCGTTCTGCTTTATTTTTATGGCAAATATGCAGACTATGATTGCAAATACAGCCAATATGCTTGAATAATACAATAATGAACTTAATTGGTGTATTACGCGTATTTTTTTAGCATATTGTATGGGTAAAGATAACCTCATTTTTCATCCCGCTTAGGGATATTACGGCCGCCACAGGAGTGCATAACATGCCAGATACCGATTCATTTGTGCCACAAAAAATCCAAATTGGGATCAGCAGCTGCTTGCTGGGTAATCAAGTCCGTTTTGATGGTGGACACAAAAATTCTTATTACTGTAAACAAGAAATTGAACCGTTTTTTGAATACATCACAGTCTGTCCTGAGATGGCCATTGGCATGGGCACACCGCGTAAAAGTATTCGCCAAGTGCGAGACGGCGATGTGGTGCATATTCGCAGTGCTGATGGATCGCTCGATGTGACTGACAAGCTTAATGAGTATTCCCAAGCCAAAGTGGAAGAACTAGATTACTTGGGCGGTTATATTTTATGTGCAAAATCACCAACATGTGGCATGGAAAGGGTTACCGAGTACAAAATTGGTACCAATCATGGCACTAAAACCGGTGTGGGTGTTTTTGCAAAAAAATTAATGGAACGCTACCCATTTCTGCCTGTAGAAGAAGAAGGGCGTTTACATGACTTGCCATTAAGAGAAAACTTTTTTACCCGCGTATTTGCTTATAACGATTGGAAGAAAATGACTCAATCGGGTCTCACTAAACACAAGCTAATGCAGTTTCATTCGCGTTATAAGTATTTATTAATGGCCCACAGTCCACAGTGGTACAGAGATTTAGGGCCTATATTGGCCGATATTCAAGATGTGGAGCAAACCGCACAACAATATTTTGAAGGCTTTATGACGGCACTCAAAATTATTGCTACCCGCAAAAATCACACCAGTACTTTGCAGCACATTCAAGGCTATTTTAAGAAACAGCTCAATGCGAGACAAAAAGAAGAGTTGAGCGAATCGATTTTAAAATATCGCCAAGGGCTATTGCCTTTGTTAGTGCCTATTACCTTGATTAATCATTACGTACGCGAATTTCCCACCGCGTACATTGAAGAGCAAGTGTATTTAAATCCGCACCCAGAAGCGCTAAAGCTTCGCTATGCCTATTAGGTTGCCGGTAATATGAGTAACGTAAATAGCTTAATGTGGTTTAGGCAAGACTTGCGGGTTGGCGATAATCCAGCCCTTGTGGCAGCGTGTCAATTTGCCCAACAACATCAAGGCAAGGTTCGGGCTGTGTATATTGTTACTCCGTCGCAATGGGCGCAGCATGATGTGGCGCCAATACAAATTGATTTTATCCAGCGTCATGTCAATCTATTAGCACAGTCGCTTGCTGCCTTAGGCATATCATTGGATGTGCTGCATCTTGAGTGGTTTAGCGATACCCAGACCGCTTTAAATGATTACTTACAACAACATAATATTGATGCTGTTTTCGCTGGTAACGAGCCGGAAATTAACGAACGTCGCCGTGATAGCGCATTAATTGGCCAGGGGTTGCCACTGACGTTAATCGATCAAGACTGCGTATTTGCAGCCGGACAAGTGCAAAATTTGTCCGGTGATATGTACAAGGTGTTTACCCCATTTGCTAAAAAATGGAAAAGTATTGCCAGTCAAAAAGCGATAGTGCCTTTAGCCGCGCCAGCACCTGTTG
Organism: Shewanella sp. CAL98-MNA-CIBAN-0140; assembly: GCF_040309905.1. Taxonomy (NCBI): domain Bacteria; kingdom Pseudomonadati; phylum Pseudomonadota; class Gammaproteobacteria; order Alteromonadales; family Shewanellaceae; genus Shewanella; species Shewanella sp. CAL98-MNA-CIBAN-0140. The sequence continues at coordinate 22,196 of NZ_JBEOPI010000033.1, read as the reverse complement.
CTGCAGCGCTGGCATTGCCAGCGGCTATCGAATTTAATTGCCCAACACACAGCAGCGATCAATGGGCTGCAGGAGAGGGCGTTGCAAAGCGAATACTGGATCAATTTTTAGCAAGCCAAGTAGAAGATTATCAAGCCGAAAGAGATTTTCCTGCCCTAGAAGGTACTAGCCGCTTATCACCCTTTTTAGCCATCGGAGTAATGAGTTCGCGTCAATGTGTAGCGGCAATTTTAGCGCGTTACCCCCAAGCGTTAGTGGATGATACTTGCCTTGCTAAAACATGGCTCAATGAACTGATTTGGCGTGAATTTTATCATCATTTGCTGGTGGCATTTCCACGTTTATCCATGAACCATAACTTTAATGAACTGGGTAAGGCGATTGCGTGGCGCAATAATCCTGATGAGTTTACTGCCTGGTGTGACGGGCAAACGGGCTACCCGATTGTAGACGCAGCCATGCGCCAACTAAACCAAACGGGCTGGATGCATAATCGCTTGCGTATGGTAGTAGCCAGTTTTTTAACCAAGCATTTATTGATCGATTGGCGTTGGGGCGAACGTTATTTTAGGCAAAAACTGATTGATGGTGATTTAGCCGCTAACAATGGCGGCTGGCAGTGGTCTGCAGGCACAGGCTGCGATGCGCAACCTTATTTTCGAGTGTTTAATCCGATGACTCAAAGCAGCAAATTTGATCCAGATGCCAGTTTTATAAAGCGTTATGTTAGTGAGGTATCAGGTTGGTCTTTGGCTGATATTCATCAACCTAAATCTATTAATGTTAATGATCTGTTTGCACAACGACAAGATGACCGATACCCAGAGCCTATTGTCGAACACAAGATGGCGCGACTTCGGGCGATAGAGGTGTTAAGTGCGCTAAAGCGTGGTTAAGCCTTTTTATTAACAACCAAGACCAATTGTTCAGTTAACTTAGTTTGACTGCCTTGATTCGATACATCAGCAAAATCACGGTAAGGCCGCTATTATCTTTTAGGATAATAGCGGTTTTTTTTTGCGTTAGATCACACTATGAGCTTGGCTCAATAGCGAATATGTGAGTATTGATTGAAGCCGATCGATTAACAGCATAGAATAGCGCAATTAAAGATTCATATATTATACATGTTTAAATCTTGTTGATGTTAACCCACTAAGTGAGTGTACTGCTTATGCTGAATATTGATGATCCCGCTAAAATTGATAACACGCCTGCAATATGGCGTTTGGGCTTTAGGCCGTTTTTTCTTGGCGGCGCAATTCTCGCAGCCTTATACATTCCGCTTTGGCTAATGGGTTGGTTCACACCACAATATAGTTTATTTAGCACTGAGTTTTGGACAAATGTGGTGCCGCTATGGTGGCATCCTCATGAAATGTTATTTGGCTTTGCGATGGCCATAGTGTGTGGTTTTCTGCTCACGGCAGTGCAAGCGTGGACCAATCAACCCACCATCACGGGTCGCGCATTAATGGTTACGTTTGGCTGTTGGCTCATTGCTCGCTTGATGTTGCTATTACCGATGAACATTCCGTTGGTATTACCGGCAATATTTGACAGCTTATTTTTAGGTTTGAGCGCTTATGCATTATGGCGCTGTATTTATCCAGTCAAACAATGGCGCAATATTGGTTTTCCCATCATGCTCATCGTTGCATTGCTGGTGAATTTAGCCAGTTATTATGCGTTGTCGGAACGTGATTTTTCGTTATCGACTCAGTTATGGCAAGGGATGATTTGGTGGTTCGCGATGGTGATCACCATAGTGGGTGGACGGGTGATCCCATTTTTTACCGCAATGAAAATTAAACAACCCAAGCCCGATCCCATTAATGCGCTAGAGAATACGTTAATATTTGTAATGGGTTTACTGTTTGTTCAAGCGATAAGCCATTGGTTGCCTAAGGGTGTTGAACAGATACTGCTTGCTGTTGCGGGCATATTACATTTACTTCGAGTTGCTCGCTGGCAAGCCCATAAAACCTTAAAAGAACCGATGTTGTGGTCGTTACATATTTCTTATTTATCGTTGCCGCTGACACTGTTATTAATGGCAATCAATATCGACAACGAATATGCCTATCGCACCTTGCTACATCTGTTTGCCATTGGTGGAATTGCATCATTGTGTTTATCAATGATTTCACGGGTTTCTCTCGGGCACACGAGTCGTAATATATACCAAGGCCCAAACATGACGTTGGCATTTTTATCTGTGCCTCTCGCTGCCGTGTTACGTGCAGGAATGCCGCTATTGATGCCTGAATATACCCAAGTCTGGTTGTGGGCTGCAGGCGCGTGTTGGTTTATTGGTTTTGGTTCGTTTGTGTGGTTTTATGCGCCAATTTTAATGCGTCCGCGTCTTGATGGTCGTCCAGGCTAGTTTGAGCGCAATTTAAATAAATTTATCCAAGCAACGAATTTGGTAAACGTTAACTAAAGCAGTTAACTAAAGCCGTTAATAAACGTAATGTTACAGACTTACGGTTCTATCTAGTAATTTTAATTAAGCGATTAACAGAGAAAGGTTAGCAATATGATGGTTCAACTTGTCGACGTGGTAATGAAAGCAACGCGGCCGATGCGAAGTAAGGTAGGGTTAAGCATCGTTATTTCCGCACTCGCGCTGCTGAGTCTGACATCTTGGTCGCTTAAAAGTGCTGAAGTGGATCCCAATCAACTTAAATTTCCACAACAATATGATTCTTGGCAAGCGACAGAAGAACAAACCGAACGAGACGATATATTGGCGCAATATCCTGCCAATATCATTTTGTGGGCGGGTTCGTCATTTGCCAAAGAATACCATAGCCCTCGTGGTCATCAATTTGCTGTGGCTGACGTGACACATACTTTGCGCACTGGTGTTGCAATAGCTGAAGGTGACAAAGGCTTATCTGCCAGTTGCTGGACCTGTAAAACACCCGATGCACCAAGATTGATCAAAGAAATGGGTATTCAAGGTTTTTCAGGTGCCAATTTTGTCGATTTAGGCCGTGAAATCAAATCTGTTGTCTATTGCAGCGATTGTCATGTTGATGGCAGCGCTGAACTGGCATTGCCTCGCCCTCATGCTCAAAATGCGATGGCTAAAATTAAATTACCGTTTGATCAACAAGACCGTAGCATGCAAGGGGCACAGGTTTGTGGTCAATGTCATGTGAGTTATTATTTCCAGCCTGAAAATAATAACAAAGTTAATATTCCATGGATTTTCGGCAGCACTGCCGATGCAATTGAAAAGTATTATGACACTCGCCGCTTTTATGAATGGATCCACCCCATTTCTAAAACCCCAATATTAAAAGCGCGTCATCCAGAGTTTGAGCATTGGAGTCGTTCGGTTCACGCTAAGCAAGGCGTGACCTGTATAACCTGTCATATGCCGCCTGCGACCGATGAAAAAGGCGCTACATTTACTGACCATAAGGTTGGTGGCGCATTAGACAATTTTGATCGTAGTTGTGCAAGTTGTCATAGTAGTGAAGCGGCCATCACCAAAAAGCTTGATAAAACCAAGGCTAATATTGATGCTAAATCACGAAATGTAGAGTCATTACTGATTAAAGCACATTATGAAGCTAAAGCGGCATGGGATGCGGGGGCCACATGGCCGCAAATGAATGATGCGATTATGGCTATACGTCATTCACAATGGCGTTGGGATTTTGCGACAGCATCACATGGAATGTACGCTCATAATCCTAAAGAAGGCATTGAACTACTGGATAAATCGACTGAACAGGTTACTTATGCACGTGAAGCATTAGCCCGCATTTTGAGTCAATTATCCGTTACTGAGGTTGAGTATCCAGATTACAGTACCAAAGAAAAAGCCCATGCTGCTATTGGCTTTATTGAAGCCGACGCCATTAAAGCCAAGCAAGCTTTTATTAAACAAGAAGTTGATAAGTACTGGCAGCCGGTAGCTAAAAAAGGTTACTAAGCTTCTGAATAAAAGCACCCCAATTACTGACTTTATTAACGCCTAAGCCCTGCTTAGGCGTTTTGCTTTGTGACTGGTGTAAAACGGTGATCTACTTCCTGCGCTATCTCGTATTAATTCCCAGTTAGTTTTTATTTACTTCACGGCCAATAAATACTTTTATCTTGTTGTCATATAAGGCATTCTTATAAGTATGTTCCGTGAGTTTTCTGGGTCACGTAATAGGAGTTGGTAAATGCAAGGCGCACCGTCGATAGTTGATACTCAATCAGAACCATTAAATCCGGATAGCTCAGCGTCCATTAATGGTCATCCTGCTATTATTGATGCATTTATAGATATGTATCAAAAGCTTAATAAAGATAACTTATCAATGTTAGCGCAAGTGTATCGTGACGATATTCGCTTTCAAGATCCGCTCCATAAAGTGGAAGGCATTGCACCACTAACGCGTTATTTTGCTAACATGTACCAAAATGTCACCCACATTGAATTTGATATTAAAGAAGTGGTTATCAGTGCTAATCAGCAACAAGCTGGATTATATTGGACCATGACCTACTCGCACCCTAAGTTAAACAAAGGGCAGAGTATCAATGTCGAAGGCATGTCACAGCTTAGGTTTAGCGATAAAATTTTTGCCCACCGAGATTACTTTGATGTAGGCCAAATGCTCTATGAGCAAGTGCCATTTTTAGGTGGCTTAATTGGATTACTCAAAAATAGGGCGGGCAAGTAATGACTAACACCAATGACAAACAGCTTGCAGTACTGATCACCGGTGCCAGCTCAGGCATTGGTCTTGCTTTAGCTCAGCACTATATCCGTGAAGGTTTTGCGGTAATTGCCTGTGGTCGCAACGAACAAAACTTGGCGAAAATTTCATCTGCAACCCCTTTGGTATTTGATATCACTGACATTGGACAAGTGTCTGCGGCATCTCTTCACTTGCAACAACTGCTAAAAGATAACGGCTGGAAGTTGCACCATATCATTCTAAATGCCGGAAGTTGTGAATACATTGACGATCCATTACATTTTGACTCGGCACTATTTTCCCGAGTGATCAATACCAATGTGGTGGCGATGGGTTATTGCCTTGAGCATTTTTTGCCTTTACTGAGTCGTGGTGCACAACTTGGATTAATGAGTTCAAGTGCCACTTATTTACCATTTCCGCGTGCCGAAGCCTATGGTGCATCTAAAGCGGCTATTGGTTATTTAGGTCGTAGTTTACGGGTTGACCTTGCTCAGCATGGTATTGGGGTGAGTGTCATTTGCCCAGGCTTTGTTAAAACCCCGTTAACCGCCAAAAATGACTTTGCCATGCCAATGCAAATCAGTGCCGAGCAAGCTGCGACTGAAATTTTTAATGGCATGCAGCGTCAACGACGTGAGATCCATTTTCCAACTAAATTTACTTGGTTACTTAAATTAGCCTCTTTATTACCAGAAAAATTATTAGTGTATTTTTTGGCGCCCAAATAGCTGGAACAACTCAATTAACAATAAAATTAACAATAAAAGTAACAATAAAAGTAACAATAATAATTATTAGGTCAAGGATTAACTTAATGAAAAATATCGCCGTGATTGGTTCTGGAATTTCCGGTTTAACCTGCGCCCATCTATTAAGCCGTGAACACACGGTAACTGTGTTTGAGGCCAATGATTATATTGGCGGACATACCGCTACAGTAGATGTGGAAGTGGCTGGGCAGCAATACGCCATTGATTCTGGTTTTATTGTGTTTAATGACCGTACCTATCCGCGTTTTGAAAAATTAATGGCGCAGCTTGAGATTAAGTCTCTCCCTACAGAAATGAGTTTTAGTGTTAATAATGCACTCACCGGGCTTGAATATAATGGCAATAATTTGTGGAGCTTATTTGCCCAGCGTCGTAATTTACTCCGTCCGAGTTTTTATCGATTTTTGGGCGAAATTGTTCGTTTTAACAATGGTTGTAAAGTGATTTATGAGGCCGACAAATACCCTACCGCTTCATTAGGTGAGTACCTTAATGAACAAGGTTTTTCTGCCTTTTTCTGTGAGCATTACATTCTGCCTATGGGCGCGGCTATTTGGTCTGCCAGTATTGATGACATGCGTGGTTTTTCTCTGCGATTTTTTATTCGATTTTTCCAACACCATGGTTTATTAAATATTAATGATCGACCGCAATGGTATGTGCTTGAAGGTGGATCGCGCAGTTATATCCCCGCCTTAACCGCGCCTTTCAAAGATCGCATCCAGCTAAATTCTCCAGTTACCGGTATTAAACGCGCCGATGATGGTGTGTATGTTCAAGTTGCTAAAGGCGAATGGCAGCGCTTTGATGATGTGGTGTTAAGTTGTCACAGCGATCAAGCATTAGCCATGTTAACCGATGCTACTGAAGACGAAATAGACGTGTTAGCTGCGATGGAATATCAAAATAATGAAGTGGTACTGCACACTGACATTAATTTGTTGCCTAAGCGCAAAGCGGCGTGGGCAAGCTGGAACTATCGTTTGGATGGCAATAACCCGCAAGATGTTGCCCAGCGTCCAGCCAGTGTGACCTATAATATGAATATTTTGCAGTGCTTGCCTGCCAGTGCACCCACATTCTGTGTCACCTTAAATCAAACTGCATTAATTGACGACAGTAAAATTTTGCGCAAGTTTAATTATGCTCACCCAGTTTTTAATGATGCTAGCATGAAGTCTCAAGCGAAAAAGTCGCTTATTAATGGTAAACATAATACTTACTTTGCCGGAGCTTATTGGCATAATGGATTTCATGAGGACGGCGTTCGTAGCGCGGTTGAAGTATGTGATCTGTTTGGGATTAGTTTATGAATCAAACCACATCGGTAATGGAACATGATCAATTAAACAGTGGCATTTATTGCGGCAATATAAACCATCGCCGTCATACGCCTAAGTTGCATCATTTTGGTTATAATATTGCGATGATGGCGATTGATTTAGATGAACTGCCTGCATTAACGGCGGTCAGTAAGTTGTTTTCAACAGACAAATTTACCCCGCTTAAATTTAATCCCAGTGATTACCTCAATGCCCTCGATAAGCAATTTGGTGACAAGCTTGTCTTGAACCAAGCCTGTCATGGCAATGATGCTATGGCCTTGAAGCTGCGCGTGTTAGCAACCATTAAGCATCTTGGGGCCACACAAGTATGCGATAAAATTATATTTTCTGGACAAATACGCCACTGTGGTTTTTACTTTAGTCCGGTCAACTTTTACTTTTGCTATCATCAAAATGACATGGTTTATATGCTTGCTGAGGTGAGTAATACTCCTTGGAATGAGCGCCATTGTTATCTGGTCGATATTGCCCATACTATTCAAACCGACAAAGTATTTCCTGTGTCGCCGTTTATGAATTTAGAGATGCATTATCTGTGGCGTATTACGCCGCCAGCCAAGCATTTAAAAGTGATCATTGAAAATCGAAATGCTAATAATGATAAATTATTTGATGCCAGTTTAGTGTTAAAACGCCAACCAATTACTTCGAGTTCCATGCGTCAATTTATGTTGAGTTATCCATTAATGACCAGCAAAATTATGTTAGGTATTTATTGGCAAGCAATGAAGTTATTTATTAAACGGATCCCATTTGTCGGCAAACAAACTATTAAGGTGAGTTAGGCCTGTTGACCTATCGAGATGAATTTTACCAGCAAACAACAATCGGCCCCTCACTCTTGCAAAATGTGAATAGCAAAATGTAAACCAAATGGATGGTTACCACGTACTAAGCTGTAATGACGCCAATAAAGCGAATAATACAGTGTACGAACTGGAGAGATGACATGGAAAATATGGCGACGGAAAGTAGCATGACTCAAGCGAGTCTATCTGACAGTCTTGCAAGGAAAATTTTACTTCGCGCATTAGCCCATCTTGCTGAAGGGCATTTAACTATTGTTGACGGCAACCAAACGTCTGAGTTTGGTAACGTTAACAGCAACGTTCACGCCACCATGCAAGTCAAGCATGCTAACTTTTATCGTCAAGTGGTGTTTGGTGGCTCAATTGGTGCCGGTGAAGCTTATATTCAAGGTCACTGGAGCAGTCCAGATTTAACCAAAGTGGTGCAAATTTTTGCTAAAAACTTAGCCTTGTTAGACAATATTGAACGCTATTTTTCATGGTTGAGTAATAGTGTTAACCGGATTAAGCATGTGTTTAATCGTAATTCTGAACAAGGTTCAAAGCGCAATATTCTGGCTCATTACGATTTAGGTAATGACATGTATAAACAGTTTCTTGACCCGGAAATGATGTATTCAAGTGCACTTTATCCGAACGATGATAGCAATCTAAATGAAGCGCAATTACATAAGTTGCAAACCATCTGTGAACGCCTAGACTTATCGCCAGGTCAAACATTACTTGAGGTTGGTACCGGTTGGGGGGCATTAGCTATTTATGCTGCAAAACACTATGGCGTAAATGTTACCACCACCACTATTTCCGATGCGCAATATGAGTTCGCTGTTGAACGAGTTAAGCAACTAGGCCTTGAAGATAAGATCACCTTACTCAAACAAGATTACCGCTTATTGACTGGCGAATATGATCGCATTGTCTCTATTGAAATGATCGAAGCTGTGGGTCACGAATATTTAGGCGGGTTTTTTGAAAAGCTACAGCATTTACTTAAGCCTGAAGGGCGAATGCTGATCCAAGCTATTACCATTGCCGATCAACGTTATGACAGTTATCGCAAGAGTGTCGACTTTATTCAGCGCTACATCTTTCCTGGTGGCTGTTTACCCTCGGTCAGCGAAATGACCCGACACATTGCCAAGAAAACTGACATGGTTACCTGGTCAATTGACGACATGGGTAGAGATTATGCCCGCACATTAAAGCATTGGCATGAAAACTTTGATGCCGCTTACGATAAAATAAAAGCGTTAAATTACGGTGACGATTTCATTCGGATGTGGAAGTTTTATCTAAGCTATTGCGAAGGTGGCTTTTTAGAACGTACTACAAGTACAGTTCACTTGGTCGCGGTTAGACCGCTATATCGCCCTTGATAATTGCGTTTTATTGCCCTTAGTGATTTACATCCCCGGTAACGGCTTACCGGGTCGTATCCTCCTATTTGGGTGATATATTATGCCTACTTACGCTTTGCCCTCAACATTATTTATCCTGATTAACGCCGTGTGTTTTCAGTTGGTGTGGTGGTCGGGTGTGATAGCCCAAAACCAACTTATCATACTGTCAATTTTACTGATCATCGGTCATTTTTTATTATCCAATTCTGCTCGTCATGATGCTCTGTTAATGGGTGTTTGTGGTGCAATTGGGATAGTCGTTGACAGCTTATTAGTATGGTTTGGCGTATTTGAATTCAACATAATCCCTTATTGGTTGGCAATATTGTGGTGCTACTTTGCTCTCAGTTTAGATTACAGCTTAGCTTTTTTTAAAACCTTACCACTATGGTTACAATCAATACTCGGTGGCGTGTTTGGCTGTTTAAGTTATCTGACGGGCGCTAAATTTGATGCTGTGGTGTTGCCTTTAGGTTATGAAAAGAGTGCACTGATATTGGCATTGATCTGGAGTGGCTTATTTCCCGTATTGCTTTGGGTCAGCAAACGTATCGCACCAGCGAATATGGTCTTGGAGAACAATCAATGAAAACCTTAGTTAGCACCGACAAGCTGCAGCAAGATAAAGGGCTGCAACCATTAACTCATTGGTTGAGCGAATTGTTATTTGGTGCGGGAGGGGCATTAGTATTAGTAGTGATCATCGCGACTAGTATTAACCATGCTGCTGCCAATGATAGCGACATTGGTTCGACATTGTCGATGCAACCAGCCAATACAACCGATGCAGCCAATATAACCAATAGCGCCAAGACCACAAATAAAGCCAGCATAACGAATACGACATTGATTCAAGTGGGTTCTGCCGACATGAGCTTATTATGGTTCGATATCTACACTGCCAAGCTGTTTTCTCTTGATGGCAAGTACCAAGCCAATCGATTCCCAATGATCCTCGATATTCAATATCACCGTGATATCCAAGCCCCTGATTTAGTTGATGCCACTATCGAACAATGGCAACACCTTGGGTTAACCGAAGACGACATCACCCTGTTAAGCCAGCAATTAGTGCGAGCATGGCCTGATGTTAAACAGGGCGACAGACTTACCTTTAGGGTCAACAATCCTAATGACGCTGCATTTTTACTCAATGACACGCCTTATTATCAAGTGAGTAATGCGCAATTTCCTGAAGCATTTCTCGACATTTGGTTGTCGGAAAAAACCAGCCACCCTAAATTACGCAAACAATTAATTGGAGCCAACTAATGCCCACCATCCTATTCTCTATGCACCACAGAGGTCATATTTTTGCACGAGGGTTGATGAAAAAGTTAGCTTATGTATGTTTATACACAGGATTACTTTTAGGCGTCATGTCATGCTCATCTGCATCGATTGAAGATTATCAAAACACCACCCCCCGGTTAGATTTAGCCACGTTTTTTGATGGTAAGTTAACAGCAGCAGGGATAGTACAAGACTTTTCGGGCAAGGTAACCCGCAAATTTACTGTCACTATGGAAGCAAACTGGACTGATTCTCCTGAAGGTAAGCAAGGAGTGATTAACGAATGGTTTATTTACGATGATGGTGAAAAGCAAACCCGTGTGTGGAAAATTATTGATAAAGGTAATGGGGTTTATCAGGGTACAGCCAATGATATATTAGGCATTGCCCAAGGGGAGTCGCGCGGCAGCGCATTACGCTGGCGTTATGATATGCAATTAGCCGTCGATGGTAGTGAGTATCAAGTGCACTTTGATGATTGGATGTTTCTAGTTGATAACCAAACCATTATTAACAAAAGCGACATTATCAAGTTTGGTATTACTGTCGCTCAAGTGACCTTGGTCATCTCTAAGCAAGAAGACTAATTAACAAGGCTCACTAACAAGATTAAGCAAAAATATTAAGTAACAGACTAAAGCAAAAAGTTAACTCATATAGCTGACTCATATAGCTATATGAGTTGCTAAGCAATAACAGGCCACACAAGGCTAATCTAAAACAAGGTATTCTAACGCCTCTACGGACATAAAAAATGGACTCAATAGAGTCCATTTTTTATGTCCGCCAACAACTTGTATTAACCTTTAAGTTTAGACGCGTCTGACTGTTTCTTGTCGTAATACTCAAACGGAAACTGGTTACGAATTTGCTGGACTAAGTTGTCGCCAATATTGGCCGACACATGCAAACGCACGTCACCAGACTTTTCTGCTCTGACAGTGCAAGTCAGTTTATTAGATTTAGCTATTGCACGACAATCACGTTCAAACTTCTCCGGTATTTTGCCTTTATGCTTATTGAGCTTGCCATCTTTAAAATGCATTTCAAAAAGTGTTAATCCACGGCTACCACTAAAAATTAGTTTATAGGCCAGAAAAAATAATACTGCAATGACCAGTATTTTAATAATGTTATCAGCCATAGTTTGCTCCTTTGTGCCGTTTAGTTATACGGTTGCTATAACAATAAGATACTCTCGTACGTCATGGATGCAACGCTATTTTATTGAAATCTATGCGCAAGATCGAAGTTATGTTCTATCAATAATAGATCATTTAGAAATGCAGCACGCTTTTGTCTTTTAAGTGTGATACCCAAGCCACTTCAACATGCTCGTATTGTCTCCCGAAAGGTAAGCCGAGAAGCAAGCTATTTCTATCCCTATCCCTGAGATGACAAGCGGTGACGAGCGATGACGAACGATGACATACAAGCTAAAATCTAGAATCAACAAGCCTAGAGCGCTGCGCTGCTAGGATGCTACGCAGCTAGATGCTATAAAATCTTAACAGCGAAGCTGTCCCTAGCAGGACGAAGTCCGTCCTAGCAGCGAAGCGCACTATAGCAGGACGAAGTCCGTCCTAGCAGCGAAGCGCACTATAGCAGGACGAAGTCCGTCCTAGCAGCGAAGCGCACTATAGCAGGACGAAGTCCGTCCTAGCAGCGAAGCGCACTATAGCAGGGCGCAGTCCGTCCTAGCAGCGAAGCGCACTATAGCAGGGCGTAGGTCCGTCCTACTAGGTTGGTAAGTCGTGAAAACGCAAGCGGCAAGGGCAACCACTAATAGCGTTAACCACCAAGTAAGTTTAGTTTTATCCATTTATTCTACCCCTTAACCCATCGATTCATTCCCTCTCTTATCCAGGGTTGAGGTTAAGTAATAAAAAAACCGCCCCATGGCGGTTTTTGTTTTTAATACTGAGCGACAAACATTATTCATCATCATTAGCTCAGATTTGCACTGATTAGCATCACTTATTAACACATAGTGACTTAGAACGCGTAACTGACGCTCGCCAATAAGGTGCCTGAGTTTTTATATAGCCCAGAGCTTACTTCGTAATCACCATCAATGTCGGTGTCTAGATAGGCAACCGAGATGCCAAAGCCGGCGACTTCAGTTGATACGCCAACAGAGTAGTCTGAGTAGCTATCAAAGCCTTCACCGTCATCAATCGCGTCACCAAAGTTGTAGCCATAATGCACATCTAGGCTCCAGTTTTCAGTAAACTCCCAGCCGTAATTGATTTCGGTGTAATGTAGATCAAGATCGCTGCCGCCATAGTCATTAGTAAACCAATAGGCGGCTCTAAAACCACTAAAATCAATACCTGCGCTGACTTCTAAATAGTCTAAATCGCTTTCTCCGGGGTAGTTATAACGGTACAAAGTTAAGTCATAACTGGTGTTGTCGTTAATCTCGCCGTAATAGCCCGCGTACAGGTCTACTTCTATGTCTGGGCCGTTATATCCGGGCTCATCAAAGTCGACATTACTGCCCCAAGCACCAACAAAAAAGCCGCTTTCATGGCTCCAATCAATATTGGCTTGTAGCGCTGGGTCACCGGCTGTTTGTGATACACCACGGAAACGATAATCGTTGGTTACAGTAACCGCACCAGACACTTCTGCCGTAGCTAACGGAGCCAGTAGGGTAGCTGATAACGTTAATCCGCTTAACAGTGCAATTCGCGTTCTTTTTAATGTGTTCGACACGATATTATCTCCATTTACATAAAATGCAGCCGCTGGTCTCCAGCTACTGCGTATGCCACTTATCAGAGTCAAAACCGCAAGGGCCTTGTCTGTACCGCATGGCGGTTAAACACTATGTTTGCTCAAGCTGTTGTTCAAACATAACGTAGATTTTTATACAGTGATTGACTACCTCCCATGTACCGGAAAACCCAGCAGGAATAACAAATTTATCACCTACATTGACGGTTAAGCTTTTGCCTCGACTGTCGGTGATAATGCTGCAGCCTTCGAGAATATCGCAATACTCATATTCGCTATAATTGATATTCCAACTGCCTGGTTCACTTTGCCAAATGCCAACATTAAACTGCTTGCACGGGCTTTGAAAATGGTTTTGCACTGACTGCAGTGGATCGCCAGTAAGCCGTTTTTCATCAGTTAAATGATACGACTCAACCGCAGTTGATTGGCTACTAAAAAGCGTAATATCGTTAATATGCTTCATCGTTGGTTTCATTTATTTCATCGTCGGCATAATAAAAGCCGAAGGTTCGTTACTGTCGGTTTTTGCTTGTGGCCAGCGGGCGGTAATGGCTTTTCGCTTAGTATAAAAACGCACTCCATCTGGACCATGCATGTGTAGCGGTCCAAATAGCGATCGTTTCCAACCGCCAAAGCTATGAAATGCCATCGGTACTGGGATCGGCACATTAACGCCGACCATGCCCACTTCAACATGGTGACAAAAGTGGCGTGCAACTTGGCCGCTTTGAGTAAAAATAGCTGTACCATTGCCAAATTCGTGTTGGTTGATCAGTGCCAACCCATCGGCATAGTTATCGACTCGGACGATAGCTAACACAGGACCAAAAATTTCTTGTTGGTAAATGCTCATCGTTGGCGTGACATGATCAAATAAGCACGCCCCTAAAAAGTAACCTTGCTGGTGATCGCTAATACTAATATCGCGGCCATCAACCACTAAGGTCGCGCCTTCATTCACGCCAGCTTCAACATAGTCGCGTACTTTGGCTAAGTGCTGAGCTGAAATTAACGGTCCCATGTCCATTTCTGGGGTAATACCACTGCCCACCTTTAAGGCACTAATTTGCGGTAATAATGCAGTGACTAATTTGTCGCCGACATCGCCTACGGCCAATACCACTGAAATGGCCATACAACGTTCACCTGCACTCCCATATGCCGCACCCATTAACGCATTCACGGCTTGGTCTAAGTCAGCATCTGGCATTAATAGCATGTGATTTTTAGCCCCACCCAATGCTTGCACCCGTTTACCGTGAGCAGAGGCTGTGGTGTAAATGTATTCGGCAATCGGAGTTGAGCCAACAAAACTGATGGCGTGTACATCGGGGTGGGTCAGTAAGGCATCAACCGCTTCTTTATCGCCGTTGATGACATTAAATATGCCATTAGGCAAACCCGCTTGCTTAAGTAATTGGGCAAGGAACATCACTGCACTAGGGTCTTTTTCAGACGGTTTCATGATAAAAGCATTACCGCAGGCTATGGCGATGGGGAACATCCACATCGGTACCATGACCGGAAAGTTAAACGGCGAAATGCCTGCGACAACCCCCAAAGATTGGTTGACTGACCATGAATCAACGCCGCCACCGACTTGTTGAGTGTGTTCGCCTTTGAGTAAATGTGGAATACCGCAAGCAAACTCAACCACTTCGAGTCCTCGAGTGATTTCACCTTTGGCATCGTCTAGCACTTTGCCATGCTCAAGGGTAATAAGTTTGGCCAATTCATCAACATGTTGTTCGACTAAGGCTTTAAATTTGAATAATACCCGGGCACGATTCAGTGGCGTGACTTGCGACCAAGTTTGATAGGCATTTTTGGCAGCAGCTATCGCCAAGCTGACTTCATCGTGACTCGCCAATGATACTTGGCCACGGGCTTCACCGGTTGCGGGATCATAGATCCTTTGATTGCGCTGACTGGCTGGCGTGTGTTGTCCATCGACAAAATGAGTGATGTTAAGCATGAACAGGATCCTTTTAAGCCAAATATGTATTCAAAAAGTGTATTAAAAAAGTGTATTCAAAAACATTAACCAACAGCGTTAATTGCATCGCTAATGTGATTAACCATGTCGTCGATTTGTGACTTCTCGACAATCAGTGGCGGCGATAATGCGATAATGTCAGCGGTTGCCCGCACCAACGCGCCATGTCTAAAGCAGTGATCAAAAATGGCATAACCTCGTTTACCCACGCCTTTATCGCTCGGCGCCAGTTGAATACCGGCAACTAAACCGGTATTACGAATATCAATTACGTTGGCTAGTCCTTTAAGGCTGTGAACCGCTTGCTCAAAATAAGACTCAAGACCTTTAGCGCGCTCAAATAATTTTTCATCTTCATATATCGATAAGGTTGCCAGTGCTGAAGCCGCCGCCACCGGATGGCCTGAATAGGTGTAACCATGGAAAAACTCAATTAATTCATCAGGGCCATGCATACAAGTGTCGTGAATGGTATTACTGACAAACACTGCGCCCATTGGAATAGCACCATTATTAATGGCTTTGGCAGTGGTGATCATGTCTGGGGTGACTTGCCAACGTTCACTAGCAAAAGCGGCACCAAGACGGCCAAATCCGGTGATCACTTCATCAAAAATAAGCAAAATACCGTGCTTTTGAGTGATTTCACGTAGGCGCTTTAGGTAACCTTCTGGCGGTAAAATGACCCCTGCCGATCCCGACATGGGCTCGACGATCACAGCGGCAATATTTTCGGCGCCGTGTAAGGTAATCAGTTGTTCAAGCACTTCGGCTTTATCTAAGCCATGTGGAGGCAAACCGTGGCTAAAGGCATTATTGGCAATGTCGAGGGTATGAGGTAGATGATCAATGCCTTGGAGTAATTGCTGGCTGAAGGTTTTGCGATTATTGCTAATGCCACCGACGGATATACCACCAAACCCCACGCCATGATAGCCAAGCTCACGGCCGATAAACCGAGTTCGTGTTGCTTGGCCATTAGCGCGATGATAACAAAGTGCCATCTTTAGGGCGGTATCAACCGATTCTGAACCTGAATTGGTAAAAAACACCTTATCCAATCCATCTGGACTTAATTGACAGAGTTTATGGGCTAATTCAAATGCGAGCGGATGACCCATTTGAAACGACGGCGCATAATCCATTTGACTGATCTGCTGGCTTACCGCTTGGGAAATCTCTTGGCGGCCATGTCCGGCATTGCAACACCATAATCCAGCTGTCGCATCGAGTATTTTATTACCATCGATATCGGTGTAATACATGCCTTGGGCTGATACTAATAATCTTGGATTGGCCTTGAATTGCTTATTAGCGGTAAAAGGCATCCAAAAATGTTCCATGTTGGGCCACATTTGCGATGAATCGCCGCTATTGTTTCGCTGATATTGGCTCATAAATTGACTCTATATTGATCGCTACAATTATGGGAGATCCATCTCACATTGGTTAAATTATGAGTGGTTAATATTTGCTATGCTATGTCAAAAATAATGAACGTTAAAGTGTTTTGTGCATTTATTTATACTAAATGAGCTGTTTTTGTAAAATATATTGAAAATATCTTGCTGTTCAGCATAATCTGGTGACAATATTCACTAATATTATTGTGTCGATAGTTGCTTTTATGCGACACAAATCTTGTGTTTGGCATCTACCTAATGGGTGCGTATCAATCCATTTATTATTTCGAGGTCACAATGAGTACTCCAACAAGCCGTCGCGATTGGGAAGCACTAGCAGCGAGTCTGACAATTACCGGGCAAGCCTTCATTAATGGACAATATCAAGGTGCCTCTTCGGGTGACACATTTGACTGTATCAGTCCTATTGATGGCCAAGTATTAGCCAAAGTGGCTAGTTGTGATATAGCCGATGCTAACCTTGCGGTGGCGAATGCGCGTGAAGTGTTTGAAGCGGGTACTTGGTCAATGTTACCGCCCGTTAAGCGTAAGCAAGTGATGATTAAGTTTGCCGATTTACTTGAAGCCAATGCCGATGAGTTGGCGTTACTTGAAACCCTCGATATGGGTAAGCCAATTCAATATTCCAAAGGTGTTGATGTGGTCGGTGCCGCCCGCGCCATACGCTGGTACGGTGAAGCGATAGATAAAATTTATGATGAAATCGCTCCAACTGCTCATAATGAGATAGGCATGATCACCCGTGAGCCAGTAGGCGTAGTCGCCGCCATTGTGCCATGGAATTTCCCGATGATTATGGCATGCTGGAAGCTTGGGCCTTCGCTCGCCACCGGCAATAGCGTTATTTTGAAACCCTCCGAGAAATCACCGCTTACCGCTATTCGTATGGCGCAATTAGCGATTGAAGCAGGTATGCCCGCGGGGGTGTTGAACGTATTACCCGGCTATGGCCACACTGTCGGTAAAGCGTTAGCTCTGCACATGGATGTTGATACTTTAGTCTTTACTGGCTCAACTAAAATTGCCAAACAGTTAATGATTTACGCAGGCGAGTCGAACATGAAACGCGTGTGGCTAGAAGCCGGAGGCAAGAGCCCTAATATTGTGTTTAATGATGCACCAGATCTAAAAGCGGTAGCTGAAGCGGCGGCTACTGCCATTGCTTTTAACCAAGGTGAAGTGTGTACTGCGGGCTCACGCTTATTAGTGGAGTCGGGCGTAAAAGATGAATTGATTAAGCTCATAGCCGAACAAATGCAAGGCTGGCAGCCTGGTCACCCACTTGATCCTAAAACCACTTGCGGTGCAATGGTCGATCAACAGCAGCTGACCAATGTATTGAACTACATTAAAAGTGGCAGTGAGCAAGGTGCCACCTTAGTCGAAGGCGGACAGCAAGTGATGGCTGAAACCGGCGGTATGTATGTGCAACCGACCATTTTTAGCAATGTTAACAATGACATGACCATTGCCAGTGAAGAGATTTTTGGCCCGGTATTATCGGTTATTGAGTTTGATGGTATGGAACAAGCCATCAAAATTGCCAACGATACCATGTATGGTTTAGCGGCTGGAGTGTGGACATCAAACTTAAGCAAAGCTCACAAAACGGCCAAAGCACTCCGCAGCGGCATGGTGTGGATTAATCATTATGATGGCGGCGACATGACCGCGCCGTTTGGCGGATACAAACAGTCGGGTAATGGTCGTGATAAGTCATTACATGCATTTGATAAGTACACCGAAATCAAAGCCACTTGGATAGTCCTATAACTGGGATTTTTTTATAGTGATTGATATCAAGCCCTTTAGTGATAAAGGGCTTTTTTATTGCTCATCATCGGGCGGGATAATTCAGAGCAAATACTCCGGTTTTGTTTAACAAGTACTTCCCTATTGCTGACGCCTTAAATCGAGCGCAGGTTAAGCAAAATTAACGCTAAAATATTAGCTATTGCGGTAGACTCAAAAGCATTATTTACATCAACATTTCATACACGGATGAATGCAGATGACCCATAAGAGCTTCTCTCGTTTGGCTATTATTGTTGCTGGTGGGTTTTTTAGTTTTATTTTGTGGATTATTTACCTCACCAACACGGGTGGTCACAGTGTGTTATTCGACTTAATAAAACATGTCCCCTACGGCGATAAAGTCGGCCACATGTTGTTATTTGGTCTATTAACCTATATGGCCAATTTAGCCTTGCACAGTCGTCATTTTAGACTCGGTCGTCTTCCGCTTTATTACGGCACTGTGTTAGTGTCAATATTTGTCTTAATTGACCAAATTAGTCAGGGATTTATCCCGTCAAGAACATTGGACATCATCGACTTAGCAGCCGATGGCGTTGGCATTACTTTATTCAGTTATTTTAGAGGCTTAACGCAGCGATGTTGAGATAATAATCGCTTCAAGCGTAACTCAAGTTAACATCAATATTTTTCCTAACAGCAAAGAGAGGTTTAATGTGAATTTTCCTTTAGTGACCACCGATTGGCTAGCATTACATCTTGATGATCCAGACCTTGTGTTGCTCGATGCCAGTATGGAGGTTGTGTTGGGTAAAGAGCCACTAGTATACGATGAGCTTTTCGTTATTCCTGGTGCGCTATCCTGCCAAATTGACAAGCTACTTTTTGATCATCGTGCTTCGCAAACCCATGCTATGCCAACAGCAGTGCAATTTACCGATGCTGCGCAAAGGTTAGGGATAAACCATAACAGCACAGTGGTAATATACGACAATCAAGGTATTTATTCTGCGCCGCGTGCGTGGTGGACTTTTAAAGCGATGGGCTTTGATAAGGTATTTGTGCTTGACGGTGGCTTACCGCAATGGCAAGTAGAAGGGCGGGATACTGTGCGCCAGTTTGCCTCTGCTACTCATTCTGGCGATATTAAAGGCCGTTTGCAGCAACACAAAGTATGTGACACTGAGTTTGTGTTAACCCATCTTGGTCATGCCAAAGTTGATATTATTGATGCTCGCGCAGCAGGGCGTTTTAATGGCACTTCACCAGAGCCCCGTGTTGGTATGCGCAGTGGTCACATTCCCAGCTCGCTGAGTTTGCCGTTTGCTCAGGTTTTAAGTCGGTTTAAAATGAAATCACCCCGTGAGTTGCAAACCATTTTTGCGGCTTTAGATACTAGCCATAATGCTCAACGGGTGTTCAGTTGCGGTTCTGGGATCACAGCCTGTATTTTGATTTTGGCGTCCTATGCCGCAGGGCATCATCAAGCGGTGCTTTATGATGGTTCATGGGCGGAATGGGGCGGGGATGCTGCGCTTCCAATAGAGTAGGGCAAATTGAATAATTGGTCGGTATTTTTTGTTTTATGGCCTGCGGCCACTAACGCTTAAGATCGCAAGGTTCCACCCTGCACGGGCTATTAGATTATGGCCTGCGGCCACTAACGTCGTGGCGTTTCACTCACACCAGATTAAGATCGCAAGGTTCCACCCTGCACGGGCTATTAGATTATGGCCTACGGCCACTAACGTCGTGGCGCTTCACCCACACCAGACCAAGAGGAAACCAACGGCTGTTCCCTCTTGGAACTCCCAGCCGCCCCGCAACATTTTCAAACAGCGAAAAGGTCGCCATGGGGTCAGATCCAGCTTTTAACCTCATTTGAATCTTGCCTCGGTCTTATTCGAAAATGCTAACGCTTCCGATGGGGCGTCCCTTCCCCTCGAAAGCTAGCCAGACATCCATGTCTGGACTCACGCTATTTTCTTCAACGGCCTCAATTTTTATTGAGCCTGAAGCTATGGAACAGCTCACGCATTCTTTGGTAAAGAGTCTTCAACGGCCTCAAGTTCAGAGTTGAATCACGCCAATTGCAAGCAAGGTAGGCAAATCATTTATGCCCCATTCCTTGCTAGGGATGCCAATTCGCCAATTTCAACTTACTGAATAATTTTCAGTCTATTCGGGTAATAAAGGTTTGCTCGTCATCCACAAAAGCTACAAAGCCGCCGTGATAGATAAATACCCGACCACGTCCCTCAACTAAGCAGGCAAGCTGTGGGTTCAAATCTTCTTCGTTACCCTGTCTTTGATATGTGCCGATATCGGTGATTACGCCGCTGAGAGTAGGCAAATATCTATAAGTTCGCTTTGCTTGATCAACCAGGTTCAATTCGCTGGCGGTAGAGAAGCAAGAGGGTATCGTACCGGCTTCTTCGATAAACATAGTTTTCAGTTCTTCAAAAGCTGTGATCACTAGCCAGTCGATGCCGTTAACATGATGGATAAACATTGAGTTTCTCGGTAATTCTGATGCGGAGATTTTAACATTATCAGGGGCAGAACGTAGTAGAGATTTAGTGATTCTGTGCAATTTACGGTCATTCACTAGGCCACCTTGAAACACGTCTTTGCCCCATTATCATTTAGAACAATAACACTACTATTTGGTGGGATGCTCACCAGCCATTACTTATGCTATTGATCATTTACTAGATCCCTCCAGTTCAATCGATATGCGTTACACCGATTATCGGGATAATCAACGCAAAATCATGCAAATGGTTCCCGAAGAGTTCATCCGGCGTTACCTATTGCATGTGCTGCCAAAAGGCGTGATGCGGATAAGGCATTTTGGTTTTTTAGCCAACAGTTGTCGATGTAAAAAGTTAAGCCAAATCCGCTCACAACTGGCAATGAAAGCCCCCAAGAAAGAAAAGGTGATAGAGCCGTTAGGGCATTGGTGTTGCCCGCAATGTGAAACGGGGCGGTTACAGTTTATGGGACTCATCTCGCTATTAAAAATAGTCGAGCGCGAAGCCGCACTGAGGCTGTCGGGCTAAATGCCCAAAAATGAGTGATGTGGACCATGAAACGGCGTGCTTAGTTAATACAGAATTAGCTGGGACGACAGCACACATCATCACGCAGGCAAATCGCTATGCAATACAGTAACAGGACGATAGAAAAAGATGAAACAGTTCAAAACCTGCCTTAAAAGGTGTAATCAGAACAACCGATTAGCCGAAGTGCTGTACAAAAAACAACTACCGTAAAAAAGCAAATTCCTATAGCATAAAGCATACCGATTAATATGGATGTGGCATCGGCCAAGTCCAACAAGCGATTTATGCCCTGCAAACAGCGCAACGCATAAATACTAAAACGTTAACTTCCTAGGGATAGAATGAGTATACGGAAAGCTACAATTAATGATGCAGTAGGAATTCGATCTCTAATCCTGAGCGCCGCTGAACCAGAAACCAACTCTGACTTTAATAAAGAAGGTGTTGTACACTTTAAAGAAAGCCTTGAATTGAAAGCTATAAAAGCACGCATCCAAAATAAAAACTATTTGATGTTATGTTTTATCAAGGAATACAAAATTGTCGGAATAATAGCAATTTTCAAAAAAGAAAAGTTAAGTCAGCTTTTTGTTGACCCTACTTCTAGAAAGTTAAATATCGCTAAACAATTGTGGTCAGCAGCAAATGAAATCTGTATAGCTCAAGGAGGTAATGGAAATTACTGGGTAAAGTCTTCAACTATGGCTATTCCTGTTTATGAGCGTTTCGGTTTCCGCCTTGATTCGGTTCAACAAAATACAGACGGTATAATTTTTCATACAATGTTGTTACAGTCATGAATACGGAAGTTAACAAGAGACTATGGCGTCAATAGTTAATTTTATGCTTTTGGCGCTTCCCATAAAACACCATCTCTTAGCATCGAA
>NZ_JBEOPI010000032.1:0-48686 GCF_040309905.1 Shewanella sp. CAL98-MNA-CIBAN-0140 | reverse complement strand
TGCAGCTAAAGCCTGGGTCTCACATTACCCGAAACTGGGAATTATGTGTAATTAGGTGGGTTTATTATCCATACAAGAAATTAAACAAGGACAAATAACAGTTGGTTTTTGCTCCTTCGTCGCTTATTTTAACCAACTATTATTTGCCTCTTAGTGAGGCGTTGAACGAAGCCGCTGCGCGGAGCCAAATCAAGCTTCAATTGACTGTATTACTCGTATTGAATCAGCTAGACTTAAAAAAGATGTGATGGAACACCACAATGACAAGGGAATTTCAATGAAACACGTACAAAACAAGCCACATAATCAGTTCAGAACTGCTCTACAGCCCATAGCCAGCATCAAAAAAAGCAAATTCCTATAGCATAAAGCGTACCAATTAACCTGGACTCGGCATCGGCCAAGCCCAACAAGCGATTTATGCCATGCAAACAGCGCAACGCATAAATACTAAAACGTTAAATGGCAATGATGGCATGAAGACTCTTCAGCAGAAAAATGATGAACATTCGAAGTTGATAGCTAAGGAAAGGCATAGCGCACTCTATTTGGCTTTGTCGCTATTTCCAATAGTTACAATTTTTGGCTATGACTTCTATCAAGGTTTTTTTGGTAAAGAAGCTCTTGGTTTTCAACCTGCATTTCTAGTGTTTGGTACTTTGCTCTTTGCTTTACCATTTCTAGCAATTGGCCAAATGCTCATACTTCCATCTTGGCTCAAGTTGACCTCATATGTATGTATTCAAATCCTATTCACCTCATTGTGGTTTCTCGATGGATTATTATGGCTTGCAATAATTCCGCTGATTGTAATTTTTGGCATACTACAGTACCAATTACCTGAGATCCGGAAATCCACAGAGCAAAATGAAAATGCCACTTAACAAGCTGCTAAATTCAGATTCACCAAGGCTGTCATGCCATTTGCTGAGCAAATCGCCCGCCAGCACATGGCTCACTTATTAGCAGGGCGTTAAACCTCTAAACCAACGTTTAGAGTATAATTCAAACTTTAAAAGGAACTTAAAAGAAAATGAGTGAAATAATATTATGTAATCGCACTTATAGTGCAAGTGTATTTAAAAATGAGTGTGGCATTGGGATTGAGTTGGCTTCATCTCTTACTTGTGCCAACCCAGATATGATTATCGCTAATACGCCTTATTTATTAAAAAATGGTAATTCAGCTGTTTGTAAAGCATCATTAGCAAAACTATCTAATCCTTCAATTACAAAAAACCTGACGAGCTTAGCTTTATCTTTTGGTGGTGATAATCTGATTTCTCTTTCGTCTATTAGCTCTCAACTGCAAGAGTATAATGTGGGGTTAATGGGCGCATCAACCAGTGTCTACGCAAATAGAATGGGAGGCTTTGTTGGCTCAGTTAAAAACTACCAATCTGCTTTAATTGAATATAGCCAAGTAGCAAAAAGTAAATCACCTCTTAAAGTAGCCGCTAAACAAAAAGCCAAAATGGCTTTCGATAAAATGCAAAATAGCTTTAAACACGAAGTTAAGGTTGTAACAAGCCAAGTTAAATCGAGTCGCGGTACACCACTGACTAATTTTGACCGAGGTGCAAATATCGCCAAAAGTAGTAGGAATATGGCTAAATTAGACATAATGACACCTGTTCAAGCTGACAAGATTGTTAAATTTACTAAATACGCAAAAGTTTTAGGTAATGGTCTTACCATTATCGACTTTGGTAGTCGTGTAGGTAATATTCAGAATAGCTATAAAGCAGGTGGTAACTGGGAACGTGAAATGTTTATTGAGTCTAGTAGCTTTGCTGCTAGTGCAGCTACAGGAATTGGCGTAGTCAATGTAGGAGCGGGAGCCTTAACATTTTTAATGGTGGCGACACCTATTGGTTGGATTGGTTTAATAGTGGGTGGCTTGGTTGTTGCAGGTGCGGCGGCGACCGCATCAATAGGAATGAATAATATTATTAAAGACAATGCAGGTAATACATATGATGCATTAATTAAAAGTTTATAAATTAATGAATACTATAACAATGCTAGTTGGAGTAATGATCGCTGCCTCAATGGTGAGCGGTGTCTTATATGTTGCTTTTGGACAAATCACTGTACGGAAGTTAAGGAAAAACCCTAAAACTAAAGGTCTACTCGGTGTCGAGTATGCCAGTGGTTGGGATATTATTAATGTAGCTCAAGCATTTTCTCTTCCAAGGTCTTGGACTCGGAAAATCGAAAAGAGTAAATTTTCATTCTTTTATGCTAATGCAACCGTATTATATGAAAATACAACCAAATTTGATCAGGTATTAGGTTTTGTGTTTTATTGGGTATTAACAACTACTGGACTGTCTGGAGCTTTATTAGTATTGCTCAATTATATTGGGATTTTCAGTGAATAGAGGCTTAACAAGAGACTTTAAACGGAACAAAAAACCGTTGACTTTTTGTTCACTCCGTTCACTTATTTTAGCCAACAATTTTTTGCCTGTTAATTAGGCGTTGAACTAAGCCGCTGCGCGGAGCCAAATGCTGACTCAATCGAGTATATTATCCTCATTGAATCAGCTAGACTTAAAAAGATGTGATGGAACACTACAATGACAAGGGAATTTCAATGGAATACATACAAATCACGCAATATATTCTGTTTAAAACTGCTCTACAGCCCAGATTCAGCATCAAAAAAAGCAAATTCTTATAGCATAAAACATACCGATTAATATGGATGTGGCATGGAAAGTCTAGATAATATAAAAGTTCTAACTCGTGGAGAATCCGCGATTCTTGCTGGAGTTTGTTCAGGTATTGCGGAATATTATAATTTGCGAAAAAACGGCATTAGGTTAGCATTTTTGTTAACTAGCTTGTTTTTTGCGATTCCTGTATTGGCTTATGTTGTTTTGTGGTTAGTTTTACCCAAATATCCGACGACAGAAGCGATGGCTCGTCACTTACGGCGAAAGAAGTTATAAAGAAAATATGGCAGCTAACAAATAAGGATAGGCCGCGCGAAGCCTCGTTCTTATCCCAAGTGTTAGGGCGTAATATCGAGAATGGCGTATGAAAATAAGATTATTTTGTTTCATTTTGTACTTATGGAGTTCTTTTTCTATGTCTGAAGAGTGTGTTGTATTACTTCATGGGATGGCTCGTTCCGATAGCTCTATGAATAAAATGGAGACGAAGCTTAAAGAGGCAGGTTATACCGTCGTGAATTTTGACTACCCATCAACGCAGCATAATATTGAGAGTATAGCCACAGATTACCTTCCTAATGCTATAGCTCAATGTAAACCTAACGTAATCATAAATTTTGTGACACATTCTCTTGGTGGGATTGTGTTACGTAAATATTTAAGCGATAACAAACTAGAACGCCTAGGCCGTGTGGTAATGCTAGGTCCGCCGAATAAAGGAAGTGAGGTTGTTGATAAACTAAAAAATGTTCCAGGTTTTGAATTTATTAATGGTCCAGCGGGTATGGAATTAAGTACTGATAAAACAAGTGTTCCAAACTTACTTGGGGCGGTCACCTATCCAGTAGGAATAATAGCAGGCAGTTCAACTATTAACCCAATACTTTCTCAAATGCTTCCAAATCCTGATGACGGTAAGGTGTCAGTCGAGAACACAAAGGTGGAAGGGATGGCTGATCACATAATTCTCCCCGTTTCTCACCCATTTCTTATGCGAAATGACGAAGTGATTAGGCAAGTTAAAAGTTTCCTAAAAACAGGGAAGTTTCAGCATAGTATAGTTTCGCCCTAACACAGATGAGCCTCTCTTATTGTGAATTATTTTATAATAAAGAATGCTGCCTGACGCTTTTCAGATCCTTTAGTACTTTAAAAAATGAGTGGCTTATTTTTGCAACACCAGACCAAGAGGAAACCAACGGCTGTTCCCTCTTTACTCTTTTATAAGAGAATTGGGCCCAGCCATTCCGGCAATATTTTCCCCATTGACTTAAACAACAGAAGCGAAAAGGTCGCCATGGGGATTGATCCTGCTTTTGACTTAGTTTTAGCGTTCCTCGGTTCATCTTACAGTAAAGAGTGAAAATGCTAACGCTTCCAATGGGGATCTGATGTGAATGGATTCACGAATGTAGTGATGGCACGGTCAATGATGTTTCCGACATCATAATGACATTTCCCAAATCCATATGGTTCAGATGCCAATGAACGACCTGTACCGCGAAAGCTAGCCTGCAATGATAAGTCTCTGGCGATAATGTTCAGTTAGAGTCTGATTAATCAATATTATCGAGGGCGTTACATTATTTACTTGTGAATAATGAACTTGTTATGCTAATTTCTTGCGAACTCAACATCATGATGGAATATGAATGCGTTATCTACTGCTAGCCATGCTGCTAACCTTAACTGGTTGCGCAAGTAAACAACCTCCTTTTAGCCTTGTTATCGACCCCTTATTGCCCTCTGTCATTAATTATAGCGGTGAAATTGATCCAGATAATGTTGCCGCTTTTGAACAAGGCATGGCAAATAGTCCAACTCAAATAACCTCATTGATTATTAACAGTGGTGGGGGAGATGTACTTGCTGGCATACGATTAGGAGAGTTGGTATATCAGCACAAATTAAAGGTCACAGTTGATAAAGTCTGTGCGTCATCTTGTGCTAATTATGTTGTAACCGCCAGTGATGAAGTGACTATAAAACAAGATGCCCTGTTAGGTTGGCATGGTGGGGTGTTACAACCACTATTATACGGCTCGGAAGACTTCCATAAGTACAACAAAAGTATGGTTGAATATATTATGGCGTGGGCAGAGGCCGAGCGCGTCTTTTTTGACATGGTTAAGGTCAATCAAGCTGTCACGGTATTGGGGATGATGCCAGGCTTAAAAGGTAAACGAGACACGCCATTATATAGTTATGACCAGCAAACGTTAAAGGCGTTAGGTTTACATATTACTTTTGAAGACAAGCAAGCAACGGTTTCTAAAACTGGCGAAGAAATTGTACAAATATTTAGCTTAAGCCCTGAAGTATTGGACACTTTACTGATGCAGCATGCACAAAGGTTGCAGCAATTGTAATTAAGTTAGCTTGTCTTTTAAGTGATGGCCTGCGGCCACTAACGCTTAAGATCGCAAGGTTTCACCTTGCGATCTTAATTCAAACGAAGTTTGAAAAGTCTGGTGTGGGTGAAGCGCCACGACGTTAGTGGCCGTAGGCCATAAAAAGATGTAAAGGTTGACCCTTTTGCTAACCTACAGCAAATCCATCAACCCTATAGTAAATCCTTCATTCTGTGGTACAACATCCCTGCTGCCAGCAATGGCGATCGCAACATGGGTCCACCGGGGAAGGTCATGTGCTTAATATCATTAAACACATCAATACGCTGTGACTGCTGGCTAATCGCTTCAGCAATTAACCTTGCGGCCATATGAGTGGCGTTCACCCCGTGACCTGCATAGGCTTGGGCAAAGTAGATGTTGGCTGCGTCAGGTAAACGTCCGATTTGCGGCATGCGGTTGGCGCCGATGCCCATCATGCCGCCCCATTCATAATCAATTTTGATGCCTTTTAATTGTGGAAAGACTTTTTCAAGATTAGGCCTTAATTCAGCTTCAATATTTTTTGGGTCTTTACCTGAATAAGTACACAAACCGCCGAATAATAATCGGCGATCTGCTGATAAGTGGAAGTAGTCTAACGCCACGCGCATGTCGGCAAAGGCCATATTTTGCGGAATAACACTGGCACATTGTTGCTCGGTTAACGGTTCAGTGGCTAATAAATAGGTGCCTGTTGGCAACACTTTCCCGCCAAGAAAAGGGCTTAATGTATTGCCGATATAACCATTGCCTGCCAATACCAGATAGTCACAGATCACTTCACCTTCGGCGGTGATCACTTTGGGTTTACTGCCCTTGATGATTTTTTCTGCGGCGCTATATTCAAATAATTGTGCACCAAGTTCACGGGCAACACGTGCTTCGCCTAGGGCTAAATTAAGTGGGTGTAAATGTCCGCTGCCCATATCGACCAAGGCGCCTTGGTAAAAGTCTGAACCGATAACTTCACCAATTTGCGAATGATCAAGCAGTTTGATTGATTTTTGATAACTTTGGTCTTGCAGATCTTGGTATTCTGCCGCTAAATCATCCATGTGCCGTGGCTTTACGGCTAAATCACAATAACCCATGTGTAAGTCGCAATCGATTTTGTGCTCGGCAATGCGCTCGGTAACGATATCAACCGCTTCAAAACCCATTTGCTGAATGGCTTTTACGCCTTCGTCGCCAATTTCATTACGGAACTGGGTGGCGTCATGACCGATCCCTCGGATCAACTCACCACCATTGCGTCCCGAGGCGCCCCAGCCAATGCGTTTAGCTTCGAGCAATGCGACACTGTAGCCACGTTGTCTGAGTTCAATGGCAGTATTAATGCCGCTAAATCCACCGCCAACAATACACACATCGACAGTTAGCTGTTCGGTTAGCTTGGGATGCGAATAAAGCTCTTTTGCGGTCGCCACATAAAAGGAGTCTGGGTAGTGTTGGCTATGGATCGGGGATTTACGTGGCATAAATACTCCAAGCTATTGATTGCGATTATAATCATAACGTTTAAATGAATAGTCAGATGCAGATGTAAGTCATCTAGGGTGTGCATTTTATTTAACACTTATTTAGTGTAAAATACAATTGCTTTGATTTAAGCAAGTTATCATGCTTGATCGCTAGCATTTTTTTGTTAAAGTGTTAATAATCTGCAACACTTTAATAACAAGTCATGGGTCAACATATACTAGGAGAACGAATTTGGATATTGGTGCAAACCTAAAAGCTGTTCGCAAATTGAAAGGGTTATCTCAACGCGAGTTAGCCAAGCGTGCAGGGGTTACCAACAGTACAATTTCAATGATTGAGAAAAACAGTGTTAGTCCATCGGTGAGTTCACTTAAAAAAGTGTTAGCGGGGATCCCGATGTCATTGGTAGATTTCTTCTCGATTGATGATGGCTCTATTGGTGACCAGAAAGTGGTTTACCGTGGTAATGAGTTATTGGATATCGGTACCGGTGAGTTAGTGTATAAACTTATCGGCCGTGACTACCCAAACCGTGCAATGTCGGTGATGAGTGAGACTTATCCTGTCAATGCTGATACGGGTGCTGAAATGCTGCAACATAAGGGTGAAGAGGGCGGTATTGTCGTTGAAGGTAAGGTTGAGCTGACTGTTGGTGAAGAGGTGTTTATCCTTGAAAAAGGCGACAGTTATTATTTTAATAGTGAACACCCCCATCGATTTCGTAACCCATTTGAACAGCCTTGTCAGTTAATGAGTGCCACTACTTCAGCCGATTTTTAACGGTTTTCACTTTAGCTTTTACTGCTTATGTCTAACTCGACGGCTTAAGGGAATAGTGTAAGATAATCAATAAATCAGGCTATTCCCAACGAGTTAGTCGCTGATGATTTTTAGGGTTTCATCTATTTTCGATGGTATTCCTAACATGTCATTATTATCTTGTGTAAAGAATATTAAGCAATGGATTGCCTTTTTTTGTGCATTCCCTCCCCATTTTGGCGCATTTTTTGGCGAGATTTAAGCAAAGTCAGTCAGATAGTTTTTTTTTGCATTATGGCTATTTTAAAGTTATCAGTATGTTTATAAAGTGTTTTAATTTATTTTTATTAAAAATTGTTTTTATCCTCAGTTATCCTCTTGCCTAGCTAAAAAAATCCGTGTAGTGTGTGAAAAAATGAACACGTAAATGATAAGTTCATCACTATTCTTTGCTTAAGGTGAGATATGTCTCAGTCAGGTCTTCCTCTTATTGGGGTAGTAGCGTGCAATCAGCAAATTGGTCTGCATCCATTTAACATCGTGGGTGAAAAATATTTGTTGAGTGTGGTCAATGGCGCGAAAGGGTTCCCTTTGGTGATCCCATCACTTGGTGTCGATTTGCCCATTGACGCTATTCTTGCTCGTCTCGACGGTATCCTTTTTACGGGCTCACCATCGAATGTTGAACCTCACCATTACCAAGGTCCTATTAGTGAGGACGGCACTCATCACGATCCTAAGCGTGATGCAACAACCTTACCGCTGATAAAAGCCGCCATTGATGCAGGGATCCCCGTATTCGGTATTTGTCGTGGTTTTCAAGAGATGAACGTGGTGTTCGGCGGCAGTTTGTATCAGAAGCTACATGACGTTGGTAAATATATTGAACACAGTGAAGATAAGAAATCCCCATTAGATGTGCAGTATGGTATTTCGCATCAAGTTAATCTCGTTGCGGGTGGGCTCCTTCACGATGCATGGGGCTGTGACACTGCAGAGGTTAACTCTGTTCATACTCAAGGCGTGGAGCGCCTAGGTGAGGGGTTGCAGCCAGAAGCATTTGCTCCAGACGGATTAGTGGAAGCATTTTCTGTTAAAGATGCTAAAAATTTTGCATTAGGTGTCCAATGGCATCCTGAATGGAAAGTAACCGAAAATGCATTCTATACTGCAATTTTCGAAGCATTCGGACAGGCCTGTAGACATCATGCGGCAACACAAGTGAGATAAAAATGGATAAGTTAATCGCTTTTTTAAAAGACAAAAAAATTACCGAAGTAGAATGTGTTATTAGTGATATGACAGGGATTGCGCGCGGCAAAATTGCCCCAGTGGATAAGTTTGTCTCAGAAAAAGGCATGCGTTTACCTGAGAGCGTATTACTGCAAACGGTCACAGGTGATTTCATTAATGAGGATGTTTATTATCAACTTCTTGATGATGCTGATATCGATTTTGTCTGCGTACCAGACGAAAATGCGGTGTTTATGTTGCCATGGACCGTTGAGGCTACTGCCCAGGTCATCCATGATTGTTATGATCGTATGGGCAATCCCATTGAATTATCACCGCGTAACGTGCTGAAGAAAGTCCTTAAGCTTTATGAAGATAAAGGTTGGCAACCGGTTATTGCACCAGAAATGGAGTTTTATCTCACCAA
The DNA here is from genome assembly GCF_040309905.1 of Shewanella sp. CAL98-MNA-CIBAN-0140. Classification (NCBI taxonomy): domain Bacteria; kingdom Pseudomonadati; phylum Pseudomonadota; class Gammaproteobacteria; order Alteromonadales; family Shewanellaceae; genus Shewanella; species Shewanella sp. CAL98-MNA-CIBAN-0140. The sequence goes on along the minus strand of NZ_JBEOPI010000032.1, from coordinate 39,711 downwards.
ACGTTCTGACGATCATGACTTACCGCTTAAGCCGCCTATTGGGCGTTCTGGTCGCCCAGAAGCAGGACGTCAGTCTTTCTCTATCGACGCCGCTAACGAATACGATCCACTGTTTGAAGACATGTATGATTGGTGTGAAATCCAAGGGTTAGATATTGATACCTTGATCCATGAAGACGGTCCCGCGCAAATGGAGATTAACTTCAGCCACGGTAATGCATTGTCATTAGCCGATCAGGTGTTCATTTTTAAGCGTACATTGAAAGAAGCTGCCTTAAAACATGATGTTTGTGCCACCTTTATGGCTAAGCCCGTTACCGATGAGCCTGGCAGTGCCATGCACATTCACCAAAGCGTGCTTGATATTAAAACCGGTAAAAACATTTTCACCAAAGAAGATGGCACTCAAAGTAAATTATTCCTTAGTTATATTGCAGGGTTACAGCAGTACATTCCTGAATTGTTACCGTTAATGGCGCCAAGTCCTAACTCTTTCCGTCGCTTTTTGCCAGGCACCTCTGCGCCAGTAAATCTTGAATGGGGTGTTGAAAATCGCACCTGTGGTTTACGTATTCCTGAATCATCGCCACAAAATCGTCGTATTGAAAACCGTATCCCGGGTGCAGATGCTAACTGTTATCTCTCGATTGCTGCCAGCTTATTATGTGGTTATATCGGTATGGTTGATGACTTAAAACCTTCTACACCTGTGACAGGTAAGTCGAACGATAGCCGAACAAATAATGACAACTGCTTACCTTTGACCTTAGAAGAAGCCTTAGTGGCCATGCAAAGCAGTGATGCCTGTATTGAGTATTTAGGTCAATCTTTTACCACGGGTTTTGTGGCGGTAAAACAAGCGGAGCTTGAAAACTTTAGACGGGTGGTGAGTTCGTGGGAACGTGAGTTCTTATTACTAACAGTGTAATGATGGTTGAGCCCGTTGGCTCACACTATGAATGTTTGTGGATAACAGCAGATAGCAGATACATACGGGTTTGCTATCTGCTTGAAAGGATATAAGTATGACAAACCCATTATCGACAGATGCGATGAAGCAGCAGCACAAGCTTGAGCGTCTGCAAACTGCAGACAAACAGCATTTTATTCACCCATTTACCGATTCAAAGGGGTTAGCCCAAAAGGGAACCCGGGTGATAGAGCGGGCAGATGGGGTGTATTTGTGGGATGTCATGGGTCATAAACTGCTGGATGCCATGGCGGGTTTATGGTGTGTCAATGTGGGCTATGGTCGGCAGTCTATTGTGGATGCCGCCAGCCAACAAATGCAGAAATTGCCTTTTTATAATAGTTTTTTTCAATGCTCCCATCCTCCTGCTATTGAGTTAGCTCAAAAAATTGCTTCGCTAGCACCGGCTCACATGAATAATGTCTTTTTTACGGGGTCTGGTTCTGAGTCAAACGACACCAATTTACGCATGGTGAGGCGTTACTGGGATTTAAAAGGCAAGCCGAGCAAGAAAACCATCATCAGTCGGGTGAATGCTTACCATGGTTCAACCGTTGCGGGTGCCAGTTTAGGCGGCATGTCGGGCATGCATGAACAGGGGGATTTACCTATTCCTGGTGTGGTGCATATCGCGCAACCTTATTGGTATGCCGAAGGTAAAGATTTATCTGTGGAAGCGTTTGGATTACAAACAGCACAGGAATTAGAAGCTAAAATTATTGAATTAGGCGAAGACAATGTAGCGGCTTTTATTGCTGAGCCTTTTCAAGGTGCGGGTGGAGTCATTATTCCACCGTCAACTTATTGGCCTGAAATAAAACGTATTTTAGCCAAATACGATATTTTATTTATTCTTGATGAAGTGATTAGCGGTTTTGGTCGCACGGGTAAATGGTTTGCGTCAGAGTATTTTGATTTACAACCGGATCTTATTTCTATTGCTAAAGGCATGACGTCGGGTTACATGCCAATGGGCGGGGTGATTGTGTCAGACAAAGTGGCTGACGTAATCAAACAAGATGGTGGCGAGTTTACCCATGGTTTTACCTATTCTGGCCATCCAGTTGCCGCGGCGGCGGCATTGGAGAATATTGCGATTATTGAGCGAGAAAAATTAGTTGAACGTGTGGCTAATGATACTTCGGCTTATTTACAGTCGCGCTTACAACAATTAGCTCAACACCCATTAGTGGGTGAGGTGCGCGGCCTCGGCTTGGTCGCGGCCATCGAGTTAGTTAAAGACAAATCGTTACGGCAGCGGTTTGATGCCGACCTAGGCGTGGGAACCTATTGCCGCGATGCGTGCATCACCCACGGTTTAGTGATGCGTTCAGTCGGCGACACCATGATTATTTCGCCGCCGTTGACCATCAGTCATGCTGAAATTGACGAGCTAGTCACCAAAGCGACGCATGCGCTAGATGATACTTATCAGTATGTAAAAGCGCTTAAATAAGGTTCAGTCACTGAATGGTGATTGTTTTATCGTGATTTTATAACCCAATGCATTGCAAGGATCTAATCATTGAAAATGTGTTGATAACATTCATATTGAAGGGAAAAGCGATGTTGTTGTAACCATACCGATGCATAGTTAAGTTGTAGCATTGGATAATTTCTTTCATTAGAAAGAAGATTTTACACGCTAGCAAGACCTAGCGAAAAAAAGAATGTCAGTGTCATGCTGACCATTATCCAACAGGGAGAAAGTATGAAGCTACTAACCAAACTATCCACATTGGCCTTAATTACCGCAGGTGTGTTTGCCAGCACTGCGATTCAGGCCGAGGAAGTGGTTAAAATGTACAATTGGTCGGATTATATTGCCGAAGATACCCTAGCCAACTTTGAAAAAGAAACCGGTATTCGTGTTATTTATGACGTGTTTGATAGTAATGAAGTACTTGAAGCGAAATTACTTTCTGGCCACAGCGGTTATGACATAGTGGTGCCGTCTAATCACTTTTTAGCTAAGCAAATTAAAGCGGGTGCTTTTCAACAGTTAGATCGCGCTAAGTTGACTCATTATGCCAACTTAAAGCCTGATTTAATGAAGCAGTTACAAAAAGCCGATCCGGATAACGAGCATGCTATCCCTTATTTATGGGGCACTAACGGCATCGGCTATAACATCGACAAAGTCAAAGCCGTATTAGGTGAAGATGCACCATTTGATTCTTTAGAGCTTATTTTTAATCCAAAATACGCCGAAAAGATTGGCTCATGTGGCTTCTCAATGCTTGATTCAGCCGACGACATGTTACCTCAAGCACTCATTTATTTAGGCTTAGATCCTAATAGCAAAAATGCAGCTGATTATCAAAAAGCCGCCGAAGTATTGGAAAAAGTGCGTCCTTACATCACTTACTTTCATTCATCGCGCTATATTTCTGACTTAGCCAACGGTGATATCTGTGTTGCGTTTGGTTTCTCTGGTGACGTGTTCCAGGCGGCCGCACGTGCTGATGAAGCGGGTAACGGCAATAAGATTGGTTATTCTATTCCAAAAGAGGGCGCCAACTTATGGTTTGATATGTTGGCCATCCCAAAAGATGCCACTAACGTAGATAACGCCCATAAACTGATTAACTATCTGCTTCGTCCTGAAGTGATAGCCCCTATCAGTAACTATGTTGCTTATGCTAACCCTAACGTCCCTGCACAAGCATTTGTTGACGACGCTATTCGTAACGATCCTGCCATTTATCCACCACAATCAGTAATTGATAAATTATACATTGGCGATATTCGGCCATTAAAAATCCAGCGTGTAGTCACACGTGCTTGGACCAAAGTGAAGTCAGGTCAATAATCCAACTCACTGGCCCCCAGGGCGAGAAGCCTCGCCCTGTTTTTATAGCAGTATTGATGTATTTATTGGCTCATTTAGCCACTTAACAGATTGTTACGCGTGCCCTAAAACAGGCTGTTCTGTTGCGGTACGCATACTCCAAAAAGGCGGAGCAGTATTATGGTAAACACCTCGGGCGTCACCAATAAACCAACCACAAAGACGCAAGATAACGTACTGCTTAGGATTGATCGCGTCAGCAAACTTTTCGATGATGTGCGTGCGGTAGACGATGTATCGCTTACCATTAATAGTGGCGAAATATTTGCGCTGCTGGGCGGTTCAGGTTCAGGTAAATCAACCTTACTACGTATGTTAGCGGGTTTTGAAAAGCCAAGCGAAGGGCGTATTTTTCTTGATGGTGTCGACATTACTGATCTACCACCCTATGAGCGTCCGATTAATATGATGTTCCAGTCGTATGCCTTATTTCCGCACATGACGGTTGAGCAAAATATTGCATTTGGACTCAAGCAAGACAAAATGCCCAAAGCCGATATTGAAGTGCGCGTCAAAGACATGCTTAAACTGGTGCACATGGAAAAATACGGTAAACGTAAACCGCATCAGTTATCGGGTGGACAACGTCAGCGTGTCGCTTTGGCTCGCTCGTTAGCAAAACGGCCCAAATTACTATTACTCGATGAACCTATGGGCGCGTTAGATAAAAAGCTACGTACTCAAATGCAGCTAGAAGTGGTCGATATTTTAGAAGCGGTAGGCGTAACGTGCGTAATGGTGACCCATGACCAGGAAGAAGCCATGACCATGGCCGGACGCATTTCGATTATGCATGACGGTTGGATTGCCCAAACTGGCAGCCCTATGGACATTTACGAGGCGCCAGCCAGCCGCATGGTGGCTGAATTTATTGGTACGGTTAATTTATTTGAAGGTGAAATCATTGAAGATGAAGTCGATCACGCGATGATTAAGTCGCCGACCTTATCGCAGCCATTTTATATTGGCCACGGTATTTCAACCAGCCTAGAAAATAAAAATGTATTTTTGGCCTTACGCCCAGAAAAAACCATTATTAGCCGTCAGAAGCCCGAACGTGAATATAACTGGGCTCATGGCGTCGTTCACGACATTGCCTACCTTGGTGGCTTGTCGGTGTATTACATTAAGTTAGAAAACAACCAAATCGTTCAATGCTCAATGATTAACCGTGAACGTCGCTCCGATAACCCTACATGGGGAGACGAGGTTTACATCAGTTGGGAAGACACCAGCGGGGTTGTATTAAACTCATGAAGAATCCACTGAAGCTATTCAAAGGTCGTTACCTCACCATGGGAGTCCCTTACCTGTGGTTGTTGCTGTTTTTTGCCTTACCGTTTGCCATTGTATTAAAGCTGAGCTTTTCGACTGCAGCGATTGCCATTCCACCTTACGAGCCAACGTTTAATTATGTTGATGAGGCGCTCAACATATTTGTCAATCTGGGTAACTATTTATTGTTACTTCAAGATTCGATGTATTATATGGCTTACCTCTCATCATTAAAAATTGCCTTTATTGCGACCCTTGGGTGTTTAGTCCTTGGTTTTCCCATGGCTTACGCGATTGCCCGCGCCCCGGTAAAAATACAGGCGGTATTGCTGCTTCTGGTGATGTTACCGTCGTGGACTTCATTTTTGATCCGCGTTTATGCCTGGATGGGTATTTTAAGTAACAACGGTTTAATTAATAATGCCTTGACCTGGTTAGGGGTAATTTCAGAACCGATTCAAATGCTCAATACTAATTTTGCGGTGTACATAGGTATTATTTACGCTTACCTGCCGTTTATGATTTTGCCACTTTATGCCACCTTGGTGAAATTAGATTTAAGCTTAATTGAAGCGGCTTCAGACTTAGGCTCCAGCAGTATTAATACCTTCTGGAAAATTACCCTGCCATTATCTATGGGAGGGGTCATAGCCGGTTCTATGTTGGTATTTATTCCTGCAGTAGGTGAGTTCGTTATTCCTGAATTGCTCGGTGGCCCTGACTCATTAATGATTGGTAAAGTGCTGTGGCAAGAATTCTTTAATAACCGCGACTGGCCAGTCGCTTCATCATTAGCGATTGTGATGCTGGCGTTACTGATTATCCCGATAACCTTATTCCATCGTTATCAATCACGTAATATGGAGAACGCGGTATGAAGAAGTTAAGTTTCTCTAAAGTGATGTTGTGGGTGGGTTTACTGTTTTTATATGCACCAATGCTTATTTTGGTCATTTATTCATTTAATGACTCTAAATTAGTGACTGTGTGGGGTGGTTTTTCTGCTAAATGGTATGGTGAGTTATTTGAGGATCAGCAAATACTCAATGCCGTCTGGACCAGTTTACGCATCGCCTTTTACAGCTCTACCATGGCGGTGATTATTGGTACGATGGCGGCCTTTGTGATGACTCGTTTTCGTCGGTCATGGGCTAAGTTAACCTTGTCTAACATGATCACCGCGCCTTTGGTTATGCCTGAAGTGATCACCGGTTTATCCTTGTTACTACTATTTGTACAAATGTCAGAGACCTTTGGCTGGCCTACTGAACGTGGCATGTTTACGGTGTGGATTGCCCATTCCACTTTCTGTGCCGCTTATGTGGCGGTGGTGGTGTCGTCAAGACTGCGGGAAGTGGATTTGTCGATTGAAGAAGCTGCAATGGATTTGGGGGCAACGCGATTAAAAACCTTCTTTTTGATCACTATCCCTATGATAGCGCCATCACTTATCGCCGGCTGGTTATTATCATTTAGCTTGTCATTAGATGACTTAGTGATTGCCAGCTTTACCTCAGGGCCGGGTTCTACAACCTTGCCTATGGTGGTGTTTTCGTCAGTGCGTTTAGGGGTTTCACCTAAGATTAACGCGCTAGCGACGATTATTATTTTAGCCGTGTCTTTGGTGGCCTTCTTGTCTTGGTATTTCGCGCGTCGGTCGGAGATAAAAGCTAAAGAAGCGATGGAATAATAGCGTTGAATAAACAGATTATAGAAGCCACGCTGATGTCAGTGTGGCTTTTTATTTTTCAGAATTGATTTAAGGTATTCAGGCGACATAGGTGTTTAATATATTCAACAAAGTGTCAAAAATTATATGATAAATGCTAGTGTTTAAATTTGCTTAAGTGTAGGATGAGTGAGTTGTATTACGCTGTAAACCTATAAAGGAAGTGCTATGCCTGCCACACCTCATGCTAGTTCATATTATGCTGCATCGGCTAATGATAAAGTTGAGCGTCCTCGCTTAGGATCTACAATTGAAACAGATGTTTGCGTTATTGGCGCAGGATATACTGGCTTGTCTTCTGCGTTACATTTATTAGAAAGCGGCATGAAAGTGGTGGTGCTTGAAGCGGCAAGAATTGGCTGGGGAGCCTCCGGTCGAAACGGCGGCCAAATAGTCAATTCTTTTAGTCGTGATATTGATTCTATTGAAGGCGTTGTCGGCAAAGAGCAAGCTAAGTTATTTGGTCAAATGGCGTTCGAAGGTGGTCAGATTATCCGTGACCGTATTGCCAAATACAACATTGATTGCGACTTAAAAGACGGTGGTGTTTTTGCCGCCATGAATGCCAAGCAAATGGGCCATTTGCAGAGTCAAAAATCATTGTGGGAAGCTCATGGTCATAACAACCAATTGGAGTTACTCGACCAAGATGGCATTCGCAACGTAGTCAATACTGATATTTATGTCGGTGGTTTACTCGATAGAAGCGGTGGACATATTCACCCGCTAAACCTTGCTTTAGGTGAAGCCCGTGCAGTGGAATCCCTCGGTGGACTAATTTTTGAAGATTCAGCGGTCATTAAAGTGGATGACGGTGCATCGCCGGTTGTACACACAGCACAAGGCCAAGTTAACTGTAAATATGTGGTGGTTGCTGGTAATGCGTATTTAGGTAAATTATTGCCAGAGCTACAAGCTAAATCCATGCCTTGTGGCACTCAAGTGATTACCACTGAGCCATTATCCGATGAAATGGCGGCGAGTCTACTGCCGCAAGATTATTGCGTTGAAGACTGTAACTACCTATTAGATTATTACCGACTTACTGGTGATAAACGCCTTATTTTTGGTGGTGGCGTGGTTTATGGTGCTCGCGATCCGGCCAACATTGAAGCCTTGATTATGCCTAAGTTATTAAAGACCTTCCCGCAATTGAAAGGGGTTAAGGTTGATTATGCGTGGACCGGTAACTTTTTAATGACCTTGTCGCGCCTTCCCCAAGTGGGCCGCATTGGTGACAATATTTATTACTCCCAAGGTTGTAGCGGTCATGGTGTTACCTATACTCATTTAGCGGGTAAGCTCATAGCCGAAATGCTCAATGGCCAGGCCACACGGTTTGATGCCTTTGCGGCGTTACCTCATTACCCTTTCCCGGGTGGACATGCACTACGAGTGCCATTTAGTGCGCTAGGTGCGTGGTATTACACCCTTAGAGATAAATTTGGTATTTAACCTACGTCGAGTGCGGGTAGATAGAGTACGAATAGGTTGAGTACAGCGAGTCAGTTTAGGAGAATATTGTGGAATTGAACGATCCAAGTTTATTACGTCAACAGTGCTACATTAATGGGCAATGGCGTAATGCCGATAATGGCCAAACTATTGCGATAGCCAATCCAGCAACCCATGAAGTCATTGGCCATGTCCCAGTGATGGGCAGTGCTGAAACGCTTGCGGCAATCGATGCTGCACAAGCAGCACTCCCTGCCTGGCGTGCATTAACGGCTAAGGATCGTGGCCAAAAGTTGCGTCGTTGGTTTGAGTTAATCCATCAACATAGCGATGACTTAGCGTTGTTGATGACCACAGAGCAAGGCAAACCGCTTGCTGAAGCCAAAGGTGAAGTGGGTTACGCAGCATCCTTTATTGAATGGTTTGCAGAAGAAGCCAAACGCATTTATGGCGTGACGATCCCTGGGCATCAAGCGGATAAACGCATTACGGTGATCAAACAACCTGTAGGGGTTACCGCGGCAATTACACCATGGAACTTTCCTGCGGCAATGATTACCCGTAAAGCGGCTCCAGCGTTGGCGGCGGGTTGTACTATGGTCGTGAAACCTGCGCCACAAACGCCGTTTACTGCACTGGCTTTAGCCGAACTAGCTGAACGTGCTGGTATTCCTGCCGGTGTATTGAGCGTGGTGACCGGTGACTCAATCGCCATTGGTAAAGCCATGTGTGAAAGCCCTATTGTGCGTAAGTTGTCGTTTACGGGCTCAACGCCAGTAGGCATTAAACTGATGGAGCAATGCGCTCCTACGTTAAAGAAATTGTCACTTGAACTGGGTGGTAATGCGCCATTTATTGTGTTCAACGATGCCGATATAAATGCCGCTGTTGAAGGCGCAATGATCGCCAAATATCGCAATGCCGGTCAAACCTGTGTCTGTGCCAATCGCATTTATGTGCAAGCGGGCGTTTATGATGAGTTTGCTAAACGTTTGGCCGTGGCGGTGACTCAGCTCAAAGTAGGTTTAGGTACTGACGCTGGCGTGACAACAGGGCCATTAATTAACGCAGATGCAGTGGCAAAGGTGCAGCGTCATTTAGATGATGCAGTAGCAAAAGGCGCGCAGATTATTGCCGGTGGCAAACCTCATGCTTTAGGTGGCTATTTCTTCGAGCCGACCATATTAACGGGCGTGAATCGTGAGATGTTAGTGGCAACCGAAGAAACCTTTGGTCCGTTGGCCCCCTTGTTTAAGTTTGATGAAGTGGATGATGTGATTAAGCAGGCTAATGACACTGAATTTGGCTTAGCGGCGTATTTTTATGGCCGTGATATTTCGCTAGTGTACAAGGTCGCTGAAGCTTTGGAATACGGCATGGTGGGGGTTAACACCGGATTGATCTCGACAGAAGTGGCGCCTTTTGGCGGCATTAAATCATCTGGATTAGGCCGCGAAGGGTCTAAGTTTGGTATCGAAGAGTACCTTGAAATGAAATATATCTGCATGTCAGTTTAAGAGAGCAGGCTATGACTAAAACAAATGATGGACTAATGGCACGGCGCCAAGCGGCAGTGGCACAAGGTGTAGGGCAAATTCACCCAATCTTTACTGAACGTGCTCAAAACGCCACAGTATGGGATGTTGAAGGTCGTGAATATATTGATTTTGCCGGTGGTATTGCGGTACTTAATACTGGCCATTTGCATCCTAAAGTTAAAGCGGCTGTGGCAGCACAGTTAGATGCATTTTCACATACTTGTTTTATGGTTTTGGGTTACGAAAGTTACATTAGCGTATGTGAAAAACTTAACCATTTAGTGCCGGGTGATTTTGCTAAAAAAACGGCCCTATTTACCAGTGGTTCAGAAGCGGTTGAAAACGCGGTTAAAGTCGCTCGTGCTTATACTAAACGTGCAGGCGTTATTGCGTTTACTTCGGGTTATCATGGTCGAACCATCGCTGCGCTAGCATTAACCGGCAAAGTGGCACCTTATAGTAAAGGCATGGGCTTGATGTCTGCTAATGTGTTTCGGGCTGAGTTTCCATGTGAAATGCATGGCGTGTCTGAAGATGATTCGATGGCATCAATTGAACGCATTTTTAAAAATGATGCAGAGCCTGCAGACATCGCCGCCATTATTTTAGAACCGGTGCAAGGTGAGGGTGGTTTTTACGCGGTTACACCATCATTTATGAAACGCTTACGTCAATTGTGCGACAACCATGGCATTGTATTGATTGCCGATGAAGTCCAAACCGGCGCGGGACGTACAGGTACCTTTTTTGCCATGGAGCAAATGGGCGTTGCTGCAGATATTACTACGTTTGCTAAGTCGATTGCCGGTGGTTTCCCACTGTCTGGTATTACCGGTAAAGCCGAAGTGATGGATGCCGTCACTGCCGGTGGTTTAGGTGGCACTTATGGTGGTAGTCCTATTGCTTGCGCTGCTGCATTAGCGGTGATCGAAGTGTTTGAAGAAGAGCAATTGCTTGCCAGAGCCAATGATGTTGGTGCCATGTTGAAGTCTGTTTTAGGCGATATGCAGGCTAAATACTCGCAGATTGCTGAAGTGCGTGGATTAGGTGCGATGATTGCTGTCGAGTTGATGGAAGATGGTGAGCCTGCGCCTCAGTACAGTGCTAAGATTTTAGCCGAAGCCCGTAACCGTGGACTGATTTTACTGTCTTGCGGCACTTACGGTAACGTTATCCGCGTATTGGTACCGTTAACGGCTCCTGATGAGCAAATCCATGCTGGGCTTGCCATTATGGATGCGACATTTAATAGTGTCTTCAATTAAATTTATCCTGATCTAGTCGTTTCGATAACATCCCGCATTAAGCGGGATTTTTTTTAATCCATGGTTTGGTTGAATATTGAGGGTTGTTGGCGATCGTTCACGACCACAAAGCATTAGGTCGGCAGATATTGCCAAACATACTCGTGAGAGTTTTAATCGACAATATGGCGAAATTAAAAGTGGCGTCACCGCGGTCAATCAAATGAGTGCCACCGCGCTTGAAGTGGCTAAAGCCTCTAAGCAAACTGTGATGGAAACGGCAATGGAAACAGTAACAAAAACAGTAATGGAAACAGGGTCAATGATGGTCAATGTGAAAGAGGTCAGACGCGTTTAAGCCAAGCCATGGTGTTTGTTGAAGGTATGTCGACTGATTCGGCTCAAGCTCAATAAGCTGTGGGCATGGTATCCCACAGCAGCGCCAATATTAGCCGTATTGTAGAGGAGATTAGTGCTATTGCTGAGCAGACTAACCTATTAGCGTTAAACGCAGCTATTGAGGCTGCCAGAGTGGGAGAACATTATCAAAGGTGGCTTATCGGCCACCTTTTCTATTATCATCTTGGCTTAGATAGTTATTACGAAGATATTATGGCCGAATTTATTGCTCCTCCCTGCGATGGGGTCATTGAAGTATTATACCAAGATGAACATCTACTGCTGATCAATAAGCCGACAGGATTATTGAGTCTCTCAGGTAAAAATCCATTAAACAAGGATTCTGTACACTACCGTTTAGTGCAAGATCACCCCTCGGCAACGTTAGTGCACCGACTCGACTTCGGCACCTCTGGCATCATGCTGGTGGCACTCAATAAAGTGGTCAATGGATTATTAACTAAGCAGTTTCAGCAGCGCACTATTACCAAAAGCTATACCGCAGTGTTATATGGTGACTTGCTTAATGATTGCGGTGATATTGAATTACCAATAGCCAAAGACAGTGATCATTTCCCGTTAATGAAAATTTGCCACGACAGCGGCAAACCGGCTCACAGTCAATACCAGGTTATTGAGCGACATCAACAAGGATTATCGACGCGGGTGACATTTACCCCAATCACAGGGCGAACCCATCAATTACGTTTACACAGTCAGCAAATTGGTCATCCTATTTTAGGTTGTGATTTGTACCATAATGAACATTCGCAGCAGATGTCGAGCAGATTGATGTTACATGCCAATGAATTATCGTTTACCCATCCTATGACGGAACAAAGGATTAATGCTGTTTGTCCAAGTCCATTTTAACGAGTTAGCTATTTAGTTATTTGGCTCTTTAGATAACAAACTGATTTGAGCCTGATGATAACTGATGCATAATCTATCTATTTTTCTTCTTACATAGGTGAATCAGCATGGTGATTTCATGGTTAGATGCGCTGGCTTTAACGGTATTTTTAGTCAGTTGGTTAGGCTATACCAGTTTTGCTCGTCGTAAAGCAAAAACCACCAATTGCATAGCGCGAGTGATGCATCAACAACGTATTCATTGGATGTCACAGGTGATTGCCAAAGAAATACGCGTGGCTGAAGCGGCGTTATTAGCTAATTTAGAACGCAACATTGCCTTTTTTGCTTCTACAACCTTACTGATACTTGCCGGGGTATTAACGCTTTTTTCTCAAGTTGAAAAGCTTGAAATTGTTATTGGTTCTATTCCCTTTACTGCATCACCTAACCATGCTCTGGTACAAGTCAAACTAGCTCTTTTAGCTGGGATTTTTGTGTTGGCTTTTTTCCAATTTACTTGGTCCATGCGTCAATATGGTTTTGTTAATATTATGATTGGTGCTGCGCCACTGGATAAAACCGGTACCGATAAAAATATGCTCGGCTATGCAAGGCAAATGGCGGTCGTACAAGATCAAGCTGCTCACTCATATAACTATGGCTTACGTTCTTATTATTATTCTATGGCAGCATTGTGTTGGTTTATGCATCCCGGGATGTTGATTTTTGCCAGTTTATTCGTGGTATATACCTTATATCAACGGGAATTTAATTCCCGCGCGGTGCAAGCTATTACTCTTGCACAAGCACATTTAGAGCAAGACCCTGCGTATAGGCTGAATGAATAAAGCGGAGTTACAACGAATTTCAGACACAAAAAAGCCCATTTTTCAATGGGCTTTTTTGTTTTCTAATTGGTGGCCCCTCCCAGACTCGAACTGGGGACCTGACGATTATGAGTCGTTAAAACATAGCATTTTTCTATATTGTTCAACATTTCAAAACTAAATATAAACAGCGATTTAACTCCAAAACCCATTGCTGGCGTGTTGTTCTGAATTGATATATATTTACATCAATCTGATCCCTATTTGATCCCTAACCTGATCCCCAGGGGTAGAACAACAAATTTCAGCCACCTGAATAGCAATAGCTGGTAAGTAGAAGGAGCGAAAAATGACTGTAAAGGATGCTAGCGCAAAATCAAATCGTATAAATTTTACAGCTGATGTTGTTAGGAAGTTTTCATGTCCTGATGATAAGGCTGAAGCTTACTTGTGGGATATTAAAACACCAGGCTTAGGTATTAGGGCAAAGGCGTCAGGTAATCGGGCTTATATATTCCAAGGTACCGTGAATGGGAAAACCCGTCGAAGTCGGATTGGTGCAGTTGCCGATTATGATATTGACCAAGCTAGAACCGAAGCAAAGAGACTAGGTGTTTTAGCGAGTCAAAATATAAGCCCTGCCAAAGTAAAAAGAGAAAAGGCTGCTGCCGAGTTAGCTGAAGAGCAGGAAGTAAAAAGAGGTCAGGTCACATTTGGCCAAATTTGGACTGACTATATAGCGGCTAATAAAAATGACTGGGGCGAAAAGCATTATAAGGATCATCTCAAGGCTGTGCAGGTGCCTGGCTTACCTTGGGCTAGAGGCAAAGGTAAGGTCACAAAAGCCGGTTGCCTCTACCCGCTAATAAATGCCAAGTTGGGTGAGTTAACTGCAAGTGTAATTAAGGGGTGGTTAGATAACGAGAATAAAACCCGACCAGGGGTTGCCGCGCAAAGCTATCGTCTACTGTTTGCTTGTCTAAGTTGGTGTACTGAACAACCAGCTTATGTTGGTTTGATTGATGTAGTAGCTTTAAAAAGTAAAGCTGTAAAAAAGACGGTTACTAAGTTAAAGCCGCGTGACGATCTATTACAGAGAGAGCAGTTGCCTGCTTTTTTTAATGAAGTGTTAAAAATTTCAAATCCAGTAATTGCAGCTTATATTCAATCTTTGCTGTTGACGGGCGCGCGGCGCAATGAGCTATTAGGGCTGCAATGGTCTGACGTTGATTTTAAATGGAATAGCTTAACCATACGTGACAAAGCAACTAGCAAAGGAAATATTGCCGGAGTACGAGTTATTCCATTAACACCATACGTCGCCAATTTGCTAAATCAGTTACCTCGCCGCAATCAATGGGTTTTCTCGAGTCCTATAGGTAAAAGTGGCAAGTTGGTCGATCCTCGTAAAAGTTTTGGACCAGCTATTATTGCTGCAGGTATAGAAGATTTAACATTACATGGTTTACGCCGAAGTTTTTCTACTTTGTCGGAATGGGTAGAAGTTCCCACAGGGGTAGTGGCGCAAATCATGGGGCATAAACCCAGTGCAACTGCTGAAAAACATTACAAACATAGACCGTTAGATTTACTGCGTTTATGGCATGAGCGAATAGAAGCATGGTTTTTAGAGCAGGCAGGCTTGAACTTACCAGTCAACCAAACTTTAAAGAAACTTAGTGTGGTATAAAATATGTTTAACTTAAAAAAAACAACCGCTGAAGAGCTGGCCGAATTAGAAATCAAAATGTTCAATGCCTTAGCTGAAGCTGGAGATAAATTAAACGAATCAGAGGATAAAGATTACCCTATTAATCGTAGGCATGATCTTTATAACGAATATATAAAATTGAAAAAAGAGTTTGAGCGACTAGCAAATAAGGCTGATGGGATTGCAGAAGTCAGAAGGCCAACCAAAGGTGCAGCATACTCGCTAGCGCAATATTATCTAAATGAATATCCAACAGGTTCGCTTACCGTAACAAGCACAGCTGTTCCATCCCTTTTCAATTTTTCTAAAGAATTGGAAAGTAAAATAATTGAAACACAATCAGGACCATTAGAAATAGAGAGAGTTGGTCATAGCACCAGTATTGAAATGGCTATAAATGGCAACATTTCAGAGGAATACACATTAAGTATGCTCAAAACGGGTTTTACAAGAGCCAAAAGAGACATTAAAAAATAAAAAGGGATCAACCAAGGATCAACTTAGCTTATCTGATCCTATGCCCCTCATAAGATGCTCATACCAAACAACATAGGAGAATTGGTATGAAGTCGCATCAAACATTAGCAATACATTTATCCACAGAACAACTGGCTGACACTATTCATGGTCAGCCCAGCACCATCCGTACTCGCTTATGTAAAACCGGTAGTTTTTACGGTATTAAGCCCATCAAGTTACCCACCGGACGTTTGCTTTGGCCTGCTGACGCAGTACAAGCGCTATTAAACGGTAAGGAGTGCTAATCATGAATAAGCCAACCTTTATGAAAGCCGATGCAGCATGCCGTAGTTTGAATTGGGAACAAGTATTCAGGAGGTTCTTTCCTGAACTAAAGCTCAATACAACGCATCAACCATGCCCCAATTGTGGTGGTAAAGACAGATTCCGATTATTTAGTGATTGGCCTGAAACAGGTGCTTCCATTTGTAATCAATGTGAGAGTTGCGATGGTATCGGGCTCTTAATGAAAAGTTTGAATATGTCATTTCACTGCGTGATGCGCTTGGCGCTCGATGAATCATTACCAGCAGTAAAGCCTAAACCGATAGTTAAACCTAAACAGCAGAGTACCGACGGTAGATATCGATACCTTAAACAATTCATTCAGAAGGGTAAGCCACTGCAATTGTTTGAGCGAAACCCTGTCACACAATACATGATTAATAGAGGGCTAGGTTCGCTAATTGAGCGGGGTGAGGAACCTGATAATCTTTATTATGCTAAAGATGTACTTTACAAACATTATGGTGAACGGTCGCAACGTTTTGGGTGTTTATTAGCGGCGTTACATGATGTAGACGGCAACTTAATTGGTGGACATAGGATTTATTTGAGCGCCGATGGGCAGAAAGCTGCAGTTAGTACACCTAAAAAAAGCTTACCTCCGATATTTCCAGGAGCAATGAATGGTGCTGCGGTGCGCTTATTTCCGGCAAAATATTCTTTATGTATCACAGAAGGTATTGAAACCGCTCTGGCTGTGCGATGCATGCGGCCTAACTTTCCTGTATGGGCAACTTTAACCACTGGTGGGATGAAAACGCTCCGATTACCTGCTGAGATTTGCGACGTACATATCTTTGCTGATCACGATAAAAATGGAGCAGGTATAGAAGCTGCTAATCATCTTAAGGCTCGCCTGATCAAAGAAGGTCGCCAAGTTACAGTACATTGCCCTTCTAAGTATTTACCTGTTGGCATTTATGGTGACTGGTTGGATGTTTGGTCCGCGATTGGGAGCTTAGCATGAAAAATGAATTGTTACTGGAAGAAGTTACAGGCGTTACTGACGTTACATTTAATGGAAACAGTCATTTAGCTGCAGTAACTAGTTCGACGCTCGCTAAAGCAGGCGTTACGTTACCTAGTGAAGAACAGCGTCCATGTTATCGATGTTATAACGAGTCATTCAGAGTTAGCGGAAAACGCTATGATGCCGGTCTCTATTTTCATGGCTGCACAGAAAACAACCGCAGCAAGCAAAGTCTTGACCAATGGTTGTGCGCTCCACTTGAGGTTGTTGCTATGGCTTCAGATTCAGGAACAAGCTATTCAAAGTTGCTTAGTTTTGTTGATGTAGAGGATAACAACCGCGAGTTTTTACTCCCCATGCAAATGCTTAAAGGGCAAGCAGAAGAACTAAAGGGAGAGTTCTTGGATATGGGGCTCAGCCTTGAATTGCGTCGTTTCAATTTGTTGCGAGATTACATTAATAAAATGAAACCAAAACGCAGAGTGAAGCTTGCACAAAAAACAGGTTGGGCCGATGAAAACAGTTTTCTTTTACCAAATGTGGTTATTGGCTCCGCTGATTATATGCTCGCCTCTAGCCCTTATAGTAGTGCTGATTATGGCGTTGATGGAACTATGCAAGATTGGCAAAAGGAAGTGGCCGCTTATGCAAAAGACAATACTTGGTTGGTTGTGGCCATTGGTTCTGCATTGGCTGGTCCCTTATTATCAAAGCTTGAGCTTAGCAATGGTGGTTTTCATGTGTATGGTGATTCGTCCATAGGAAAGTCTACTATTAGCCGAGTTGCTTGCAGCGTATGGGGATCACCAGACAAATTTATTAAAACCTGGCGTGCGACTGCTAATGGGCAGGAAGGAGTCGCAGCAAGTCGCAATGATACATTATTGGTCCTGGATGAGATTGGTGAATCTGAGCCTGCTGAGGTGGGTAAGATAATTTATCAACTTGGTAACGGGCAGGGGAAAATACGGGCAGACAGACTTGGAGGAATGAGGCCCGTGCAAACCTGGCGTTTAATGTTGTTGTCTAATGGTGAATACCCCATCGAAGCAGTGCTGCAGTTAGCCCGGCAGCAAATAAAAGCCGGTCAACAAGTGCGCTTAACATCTATAGCTGCCCAGCGTCAGTATGGTTGTTTCGATACACTGTTTGAATTTGAAAAAGGTGCCGAACTTGCGGATCATCTAAACTATGCATGCAACAAACATTACGGCCACTTAGGAACTGCATTTGTACGCAAGTTGGTACAACATCATACTGAAGATTTGAAGAAGGATTTCTCTGATGTGCTGGTGTCATTCAATACCTTTCATGGCCAGGCTGGGCGAATTGCTAAGCGGTTTGCCGTTGTCGCTTTTGCTGCCGAGTTAGCGGTGCGATGGCAATTACTGCCATGGGAGAAAGGGCATGCGACTCAACTTTGTCAGCAATTACATAAAGAGTGGCAAAGTACCCAACCCACTGGTAGCCATGAAGATGAAGCCATAATCACAGAGCTGGTCGATTATATTACCCGATATGGTGATACACGGTTTAGTGCACTCAATGATGTTGAACATCGTGCAAATCCTCGCAGTGGCTATTATGAATTTATAAATGAACAATGCGTTTATTACGTGGTCAGTTCAGGTCTTAAAGACATTTTCCCAGGAAAAGACGCAAAACGGATTGTAAAAGCGTTATGACAAGCGCAGTTGTATGTTCAGACTGGCACAAAAGAAGCTGCTTTGGTTAAGCGCATTCATGGTCAACCCATAAAAGTGCATGCTTTGCGATTACCTAATGTATAACTGGATGATGTTGAGCATATATGGTTTTTGTAACGTGTAACGCCAGTTACGTTTGTTACGTCTAAAAATAATGCTAGTGAGTTAGGTGGTACTTTTCAGTTGATTTCGGTAAATCTGGAGCGAATTTATGGGTGGCTTTGGAAGTGGAAGGCGACATGATAGCAATGCAGTTACATCATCCTACCTATGTATTGATGTGGCCGATTTAAAAAAATCAGGCGCTTTAACCAATGGTTGTCAGTTTACTTTGCAGTTTGAATCAGAAAATTGTGAAGTGAACGGTGAAACAGAACAAGGTTTAGTGTGGTTTTATTATGCTGTACTGCAGGGCGATAATTATAAGGACGAAGTTTATAGTGTTCCATTAACTTATACGGCAGGGCAGTTCGGTGGCGAGAGGCCATGGTTTATGTGTCCCTACTTGCATTGCGACAAGCGAGTTAAGAAACTTTACATAGCAGATCGACTTGGCTGCAGACATTGTTTGAAATTAAGCCATCAAAGTAAGAATGAAAGCCGTTCAGATCGTATGGCGCGCAAAGCTGATAAAATCCGTGCGAAATTGGGATGGCGACTAGGCATACTATACTCAGAAGAATCTAAGCCAAAAGGTATGCACGAGAAAACATACCAGCGCTTGTTGGTGACATATCGTCAATTTAGAAGCATTGCCATCTTGGCAATTGCGGATGAAAATCAGATATCATAAAATAATGGGAGTGCTCAAAACCTCTTTTGTTTCAGTAAAATGTTCAACAGAGGAATGACTATTAGCCCCTTTTTACTTCGAATAAGCCCTGCATGCGGGTAAAGCCTTTTGGGCAAATATAGTATCTTAGGTTCGCTGATTAAATTGCTCACCGAAGCAGCGCTTAATGCCGAATTTGGACACTATTTCTAGAACGAGCTGCAGGCTAGCTGCAAAAATAGCAGAACCATTATGAATATTAAGCATCGATCAGGAAATTTTCATCTTAATACCCTCGTAAGCCGTTAATAAACTAACATATCAATAACCGTATGTTTTGATAAAATGTCTTTTTAAGCGGAATGACTATTAGCCAAGCACAGCAATCAGCTCACAGAACATCTGTTATTGAACAAGAGCAGTAGAGCCTATTTATTCATCCATTTGTTATGAAATATACATTGCGAAAGGAGCTGCTGAAACTTGGCAGTTATTTCAAATTGCACCTCTCAATGAGGCTTATGCTGTCAGGGCGAGACCGCGAACGTGTTATGAACAAATCGAGTGTGTTTATCAAACTACATTTGTTCGGAATGTTATCACTTCATGAATGATTGGAAGTGATTCTATATTGAAACCATTCATGGTGAGCAAAAAATACACACTCATGCGGTTGCCCTGCTTATGCTATTTTACCATTACAAGGGATATCAAAATTCCTGCTATGGAAACATCTTGAGCCTTTATTTTAAGCAAAATCACACGACCGTAACTTAAAATCAATGGCGAGATTAAACCGCGCCAATTCTTTAAGCTAATCTTCAAATTCTAGGTTTCTGCGGATGCCAGATATCCTTGAGTTGGAATGCTTTTTTCTGCCCAATGTATTTGCCTTTTTTCAAACTACTTTAATGTTGCTTATAACTTTATCAAAAAAGTAATAAAAGTAAGACATAAGTCATAGTCTTATGAGTCTTGAGTGATATCATTTATTAGATATATCATAGAAAAAATTATCCAATGACACTGACTGAATAAGCTTTTTTGAAATAATTTGAAGCTTTACACTGTAATGACATTCTCGTCCATGCGTACGAGTACATGTTGGTTCAATTTGTTCTTGCCTATGGTAAATAAATCAGATGATGATAATTTTTGTCTATTTTGAAGATATCTCACCTTCGCCAAGTTTATTGTGTGACGATGACTAGGTGCATGTAGATATCAAAGAGGCATGTCGTGTGTAAGGTGGCGATTTAGCCGTTGAAATAAATCAAAAAGTTACCGGTAGTGTCAGTTATGTCAATAAAAGCTTAGCTGAAAACCCAAAAATTCGATTGTTGTCATCAGTGACGTCACATATGGTGATAGATTCTTGTGACATTGATAATGCGACATTAGATTAAGTAGTTACTGAAACTTTGGCATCAGGCTGAATATCTAATTCAATGGACTTCTCCACTACAGTAGCTAGTGAAAGTCTGGCTGAAGTGGCAGCTGACGTTGCATTACCTATTAGCCCTATTGCAATTTTCGGGGCATTATTTAGACTCCATTTTTTGTAGGAATAATATATGGCTAGATTTTTCCCATCGATTGAAAACATATCTAGGCTAAAAGTTAAACCTACGAAGGGGGAGTTACATCTTCTGAACTATTTTAATGAGCATTTAGATGATAGTTTTGAAGTTTTTTTCAATCCCTTTTTAGATGGAGACAGGCCAGATTTTATATTGTTAAAAGAAGGCGTAGCGATATTTGTAATAGAGGTTAAAGACTATAACTTAAGCAATTATCAGGTTGATAGTTATAATAAATGGTTGGTTAAAACACCAAGCGGCTCTTCCAAAATTTCATCACCTCAATCGCAAGCTTTTAAATACAAGAAAAATTTGTACCAGTTACATCTGCCTGTTCTAGGGCTAGAGTGGTTAAGAAATCGCTACTTTTTTAATCTGGTTCATCCTTATGTTTATTTGCATCACACAATGAAATATCAGATTGATAATTTTTATCAGCATGCTGAAAAGGAATTAAAACAAAAGTTGTCTGAGCTGAATTCAAACTTCCGAATAGGGCATATCAAGTTTGATCAATACGAGCGCCAATCACAAGTGCTTTCACATATCAAGCGTAATTTAAGTCGTGATAAATCAATGATTTTTAGTGACGATCGATTAGAATCCTTTGTAAAAATAATCAGGAATACAAAATCCCATGTCCTCTTCGATGAACGTGTATATGATGACCTAAAGCGACGCCTCATGCCATGTGAACATGTTTTGAAGCAAGGTAAACCAGTGCCTTTGGATGACAAGCAATCTAAATTGGCAAAGAGTGAAATTAGGCAAGAGAAAATCAAGGGCGTTGCTGGTTGTGGTAAAACAACAATCATTGCTCAACGAGCTGTTAATGCCTTTGCTCGGCACCAAGATCGTGTGCTTATAATCACTTTTAACATTACTCTCAAAAATCTTATCAAAGATCGGATTAGTGACATATTAGGTTATAGGGATGAGCAAAACTTTGCTGTCACCAACTACCATCAGTTCTACAATTCTCAAATCAATGAAACAGGACTGGATATCAGTGAACTCATGGACCGTTATGGGGTAGAACGTCTTTATAAAACAGATAGTTTTCAAGACTACTCATTACCACGTTATCAAACAATTTTAGTTGATGAAGTACAAGATTTCGAGAATGAATGGGTCAAAATACTTAGAGATAACTTTCTCGTTAGTGATGGTGAAATGGTTTTATTTGGCGATGAATCACAGAATATCTACGGACGAGATAATGAACGAGCAGCTGTTATAGCTCAAGGGTTTGGGCGTTGGAAGAAGTTAAAGCGCTCATATAGAACAAGCCTTAAGTCACCTCTCAACAAAGTTTTTAAAGATTTTCAGTCAAAGTATTTGATCGAAAAATATTCAGACTCTGAATTGTTAGAAACAATTTTTGTGCAGCATGGGCTTACGTTTGAAATTATGGACTATCACTTTTTTATTGATGACTGGGTGAATAAATCATTTGAACTTATTCAAAAAACGATTAGGGCTAACAACTTTAATCCAAATGATGTGGTTATATTATCCTCTAACATTTATCTCGTTCGAAAGTTAGCTGAAAAATTTCAAGGGATTGAAAAGACTCACTGTATGTTTGAAACTTATCAAGAGCTTCACCAGTTAATTTCTACATATGGTCATATAACTACCTTGGAAAATCTAAAATTAATGCCTGAGGAAGAGTTGAGAAAAATTATCTACAGCTATAAGGGATTAAAGTCTGATGTGGAGTTAGCGCGTCGAACAAAAAAGAATCATTTTTATGCAAATAGTGGGTTAATAAAACTATCAACAGTTCATAGTTTTAAGGGGTTAGAATCAAAAACGGTATTCTATCTAATGGATGAGAGAGATACGCCGGAAATTGTGTATACATCTATAACTCGCTCTGTGGAAAATCTGATAGTTTTTGATGTGAGTAAAGAAAGTCAATACTCTGATTTTTTTAAGAGTAACATGACAGAAGCAGTTGGATAATGGTTTGAATGATCAGAGGCCAAAATATAACCAATTACATCTATAGTAAATAATTGGATTTTGATGATTGGAGTGACGACATTTCCCTTCTGAATATAGATTCATGGACAAAGTAATATAATAAATTCCGGTTCTAGATAATTGACTAAAAATCGAACGTTCATACGGTTTTACTGGCGCTTAGCTATATTTAGTCACAATAGAAAATATGAAACAGACCAGGGGAAGGATAAATTTTGCTAACGTTATTAAAATTTTTTTTTAAATCAGCAGTGAAAAGCAAAACCAACATAAACACTTTTTTGGAAGAAAAATTGGATGAACAAAATTCTTATTTAAAATTTATGAACTCATTAAGTGAAAAACCATCGCGATTGTTGTATTCAATCGGTATTACGTTAGATTGTTTCTCTCGTATGATGTCCATGGGTATACATTCAGATATTTCCCTTCGTACTTCAGCTAACCATATGCTATATAAAAGCAAGGTAAAGCTATCTCATTTTGAGGCTTTGAACAGCAATTTAATTAAAAAAATAAAAATGGAATTACCATTAGACGATGAAGCATCAAAAAAATTAAAAGTTGAAGCTGAAAACTTAATTGAAAACATAAAGGTGTTCAAGTTAAATACTGAACAAACAATAGAGCCAATTCTTAGTGCTAAAAAGGATTCACTCGCAAGGGAAAATGAAGAAATAAATAAGAAGGTAAAATTTTACCAAGAAAAACATAAAGATTTACTTAACCCTAAATCTAAAGATATTTAGGTACAAAGTAAATTCATATAATCCAGACCTATAAGCCGAAATGAAGCAAAGGAAAACGTTTGGTTGTATAAGTCTACTAGATATTTTGTCGGGTAAGCAACTGTCGGTTATGCCTAAAAAGTTGGGCCCAATATCGATGTGTTTTTGCTTAATTACACCTAGGGAGTGGAGTTTATTTTTGCCATGATTATAAGATCGGATCTAGATCGTTACCTGACTCAGTATCAAATCACCAAGAACTCAGTGATTGCGTATAGGAACACTGTAAAATGTGAAAAAATGAACCTCCAACACATTTCTGAAGGCTCATTTGAGTTTCTGGATGAAATATATGAAGAAATCTTCTTTGTCCCTAACGATACAAAAAGAGGGATCTTAAAAAACTCTGGCAAGTTGCTTGGGGCAGCCTTCTCATTTGGAGGTTCTTACTCACTGGAGAGGCAAAATAAGCATTACTTGGATTTTTATGAGGCTATGTATAAACCAACTCTAGACAGTTTGATTTCAATTGAAAATCGCACTAAACAAATCTTATCTGCTACTGGTAATATATTACAGCAACTGAACAAAACACTGAAGCCTGTTGAAAAGGTATTAAAATCCAAAGCCGGTACAAATATTTATCCTACACTTCGACAGTATGAAAAGTTCTCCACCGGTTGTATTACCTCAATGAGGATGGGATTTGGTGGTCTAGTTGGTGGAACAGCAGCTCTTGGGGCTTGGGGTGTAGTGACGGTCGTAGGCTCTGCTTCCACAGGTACAGCTATTTCATCACTTTCAGGTGTTGCTGCTACCAATGCAACTTTAGCTTGGTTTGGTGGTGGTTCTCTTGCTACCGGAGGTGCAGGTATGGCTGGAGGTTTTTGGGTGTTAGGGGGAATAGTTGCTGCACCTATGATTTACTTTACGACTAAGAATGCCTACAAAAAAGTGAAGTTGGTGGAGATTCAAAAAGCTAAACTGATTAATGAAACTGATAAATTATATCAACTTCTTCCTCAAGCCAAGACGGAACTGCTCACAATTCGAAAGCATAATGAGCATATCACCACTACCATGAACGAATACATACCTCTAATTGAAAAAGAGCTACTTCTATATAAAACTCACAACCACTTCTTCAAAAATTTGTTTGGTATTGAGATGAATCCGAAACAAGATCAATCCTTCAAACGATTGAGTCAGCTTACAGGTGAGCTCTTAATAGAATTGGGTATTGACTGACGCTAGAGGTCTATCAACTTATTTTGAGCTGAGTTTTACAACATAATGGTTGAAATATTGCTGAGTTAATTGTCGGCAAAATGTTCCCTATTTGATCCCCGGCTAATTTCCATCACTTTTTTACTAGCTCAATTAGAATGTACTATTTTACTTCAGGCACAAAAAAGCCCATTTTTCAATGGGCTTTTTTGTTTTTTAATTGGTGGCCCCTCCCAGACTCGAACTGGGGACCTGACGATTATGAGTCGTATGCTCTAACCAACTGAGCTAAGGGGCCGACTTAAGATAGTCGTCACTATCGAAAGCGTGTGCAGTATACGAAGTTTATTTGTGGTTGTCACCTCTGATTTTGCAAGAATTCTGTTGAAATGATTCAACTGGTTATCTGTTAATCAGTGCAACTAAATATCAAATAAAATTCTGGCAGATATTGGTCGCAGTTTAAGATGAAATAAATACTTTGATCACAGTTGTGGCTAATGGTTTTTTTTGGTCGAAAAATAATGGGTCAGGGATTATGTCATTCCTTATGGATCTCGGGTGTGAGTGAGTCTATAAAGTCAGTCCCAAATGAGAACTATCCTCAATGCCAGCTGTTCGGCGCAATGCTGCGAAAAAAGACAATACCCCTTCAATTAAGTGATGCTATAACGCATGTTTTTGCATGTTCTGTGACGACGATGTGCGTGCTGGGTTTTGCTTTGTTAGGTTTTGTGATCATGCGGGTCGATGGTGTTTTAAGATGCGGGTGTCGCTCACGTTAATCGTGCAAATTTCGAGCTGATTTAAAGGTTGAGACTAAGGTCTTAAGTATTTGCAGTATCTTGCGTTTATCTCTGTTAAAAAGGTAGTCAAGGTGTGATTGCGTCAGTCTGTAAACCCATGTACTGCCCCATAATAATGTCTTCTTAAATAGCGAGAATGGTTATGGATGCAAGTGACAATTATTTTTATTGTTTTTAGACGAAAAATTGGCTTGAGCTTGAAATCAAGGTAACAACAACACAAGCACGAGTGTAGATTTGCGGTCTTAAATAGTGTGGGAATAAATGCTTGCATGATATCAGTAGAAATGAACATGCGGGAACGTCTGACCAAAAGCTCATCTTGGTTATGTCGAGGTCATCAAGTTTGATGCGTAGTCGGCATAAAGTTTTTTAGATGGGGTCTACTAGGACTCTGTTCACATAGAGATGACATGAATGGGGATACACACATGTTGCAATCTAATTTGAAAGTGCTTGCAGATAAGCTAGGCCAACTCCTTGAGCCTTCAAGAGTCAATACCGATTACATACGCCGCGTGGCATGGGGTACAGACGCTTCTTTCTACCAAAAACGTCCACAAATGGTAGTCCACACTAAAGATGAAGCTGAGGCGTCAAAAGTCTTGGCGCAATGTTATCAGAGCTCTACTCCTGTGACATTTAGAGCCGCAGGTACAGCGCTTTGTGGTCAGGCGATTTCTGATTCAGTTCTGATGGTCGCAGGTCTTCATTGGAATAATTTTAAGGTGTTAGAGGGCGGCAAGAAGATACAAATGCAGCCCGGAGTGATTGGCTCTAGACTTAATGGTGCACTGGCACCTCTGGGATGGAAGTTTGGTCCCGATCCGGCCACGATTGCCTCGGCGATGGCCGGTGGTATTGTGGCTAATAATGCTTCTGGTATGAACTGTGGTACGCACCATAACTCTTATCAGTTAATTGACTCTGCTCGAATTATATTTGCTGATGGTTCGATTTTAGACACCGCAAGCAAGCAAAGTCGTCAAGTGTTTAAAAAACATCACCCTGAGATGATCAAAGGCATTGAAGCCATTCGTGACGAAATCATGGCTGATAAAGAATTAGTTAGTCGTATCAAGCGTAAGTACTCGATTAAAAACGTGACTGGCTTTGGTATGAATTCATTTGTTGATCATCAAGACCCTATCGACATTATCTTACACTTGATGGTTGGCTCGGAAGGTGCGCTCGGCTTCTTATCAGAAATTACCATGAAAAGTGTGGTGAAAAACAAATTCTCTGCGTCGTCTATGGTTTATTTCGATTCACTTCGCGGTGCTTGTGAGGCGATTGTTGAGCTGCGACGAGATGCCTTCAAAGAGACCAACGCGGCGGAGTTGTTAGATAACTTCGCTCTGAAAGCTGTTGCCCAGTCTAAGTATGAAACACCAGACTTCTTAAACAATGTGCACAAAGATGTGACGGCCGTATTATTCGAGACCTTTGGCGATAACCAAGCGCAGATCGATGCCAACGTTGCTAAAATGTCAGCGATTATGGCAAAACATGGTTTGTATCATGACGTCGAGTTTACCCAAGATCCTGCTGTAATTACCAATATGTGGGCTATTCGTAAGGCGATTTTCCCGCTCGCAGGTTCAATGCGTCCGGTCGGCACGTCTTGTATTATCGAAGATATAGCCTTCCCAATTGAAGTGTTGCCGCAGGCAACCATAGATTTACAAAACTTATCTTTTGCCCATGGTTATGATGATGCGGTGATTTATGGTCACGCACTTGAAGGTAACTATCACGTTATCTTCGCACAAGACTTCTCCTCTAAAGCTGAAGTGGATCGTTTCGAAGGCTTTATGCAAGGGATGTGTGATCTTGTTGTGGGATATGACGGCTCGCTTAAGGCAGAGCATGGCACCGGATTTGGTATGGCTGCCTTCGTTGAAAAAGAATGGGGCACAGCAGTCTATGACTTGATGAAGCGAGTCAAGAATACGCTTGATCCAAACGGTATTTTAAACCCTGGCGTCATCATTAATGACGACCCACTTTGCCATGCTAAAGGCTTTAAGCCTATGCCAGCAGTGCATAGTATTGTGGATAAATGTATTGAGTGTGGATTTTGTGAACCGCATTGTGTGGCTCATGGTTTAACCCTGTCTCCACGCCAACGTACCGCCGTTGCGCGCGTGATGAAAACGCTAGAAGCCACGGGCAACGAGCCTGATGTCTTGGCGGCGCTGAAAAAGGACTATCCTTACTTTGCTATTGACACCTGTGCTGCAGATGGCCTGTGTAAGCTAGGTTGTCCAATGGCGATTGATACCGGTAAATATATGAAGGTATTGCGAGCCGAAGGGGCCAGCAATATGGATAAGAAAATTTCTGATTTCACTGCCGATCGTTTTGGCACTATGGAATCGGTCGCTCGATTTGCTTTAGGTGCCACCGATATTACCCGTAAAGTGATTGGCGAGTCTGGTATGGGCGCTATAACCAAAATCGTGCGTAAAGTTATGCCAGGTATGCCGGTGCCGTTATGGACTGAAGGGATGCCGACACGAGGCAAAGCCTTGCCAACTCGCAAAACCAATGGTGACATGAAAGCCGTGTACTTCCCTGCATGTTTGAACCGCATGATGGGCACTAGTGCTAAACATGACGATCAGCGCTCTTTACCCGAAACCATCGTGAGCCTATTTGAAAAGGCCAATATTGAGATAATTCTAGGTGAGAAAACCAAAGGTTTATGCTGTGGGCAACCTTGGGAGTCTTATGGTCATGATGATGCGGCCGACCGTAAGTCTGATGAACTCTCGGTGTGGTTGTTAAAAGCCTCTAATAATGGTGAGTATCCTATCCTAGTGGCAACCACTGCTTGTCTTGAGCGGATGCGCCGTGCTTGTGATAGCCGTTTGCAGATGTATGGCCCTGAAGAGTTTGCTTTTGAATTCATGGTTGACCGTATGCAAATAAACAAAGTTGTTGAAAAAGTAGCTGTTCACCCAACCTGTACCACGCGTAAGCTCGGTATGGCAGGCAAATTAACTGAACTTGCCAAGCTTTGCGCCACTGAAGTAGTGGTGCCAGAGAATGTAGGTTGTTGTGGTATGGCGGGCAACCGCGGTATGAATTACCCTGAGCTTAATGAACATGGACTTCGTCATTTAAAAGAAGAGACCAAAGATAAAGGTTGTACCCATGGTTACTCAGTCTCTGCAACCTGTGATGTTGGTTTAACGACGCACTCGGGTATTCCATATAAAAACATCTTAACGCTTCTTGATAAAGCAGCGAGCAGAAAACAGCAATAAACCGCTGATTTCATCCTTGATTAGCCCACGCAATAGCGTGGGCTTTTTTTATCTTAAGTTTGCAGGAACAATTGAATTATTATCGCTCAAGTCACTTGACGGTCTCATCGATGGCATGTGTTGACCAACATGAACTAATGCGGATATTTTTTCTAAAATATCATCGCTCAAGTCACTTGACTATCTGATTGATGGCATGCTTTGACCAACATGAACTAATGCGGATAGTTTTTTTAAAATGTCGTCAAGAGAGTGTTGTGAAGGCTATATCTTTGCATGGGCATGAGCATTTAGGCTTAATCTGATAAGTCATTGTGCCGCGTAAATTATACCAGTTCCATTAATAATGTGCTCAATCAGAGTCACTCAGGTTTTTCAGTTTGAGGCGCATTGTTGAAATAATGGTTGTTCCCTTATAAAACAATGCAACAAAAAAATGGAAAGCCTGAGTGGCTCCCAAGGGCGGTTTTCTGCACCTTCTATACTGCTTAATATGATTTTGACGTACGACTGCATGGATGCAGGAGATAGAGCAACGCAGGAGCTGTTGCCGAGAACAACTATGCCTACAATCCTATTACTTGCCTAGAAGGCGCAGAATTCCCGCTGAATGACCAGATAATTATTAGAATTGGTATTAGATAAAAAATTACAACTAGCAGCTTAGAATGCAAATAAAAAAACCCAGCATATGCTGGGTTTTCATGGTCATAAAAGACTAAACCGTCAGTTTACTCGTCTAGGAAAGACTTTAATATTTCAGAGCGAGAAGGGTGACGTAACTTACGTAACGCTTTGGCTTCAATTTGACGAATACGTTCACGTGTTACATCAAATTGCTTACCCACTTCTTCTAAGGTGTGGTCTGTATTCATATCGATACCAAAACGCATACGCAGTACTTTTGCTTCACGAGCGGTTAGGCCTGCTAAGACTTCGTGTGTGGCGTTCTTAAGACTTTCGCTGGTTGCTGAGTCTAGTGGTAACTCCAGGGTCGTGTCCTCGATAAAATCACCCAGATGCGAATCTTCATCGTCACCGATTGGGGTTTCCATTGAGATTGGCTCTTTAGCAATTTTCAGTACCTTACGAATTTTATCTTCAGGCATCATCATACGTTCTGCTAATTCTTCAGGAGACGGCTCTCGGCCCATTTCTTGAAGCATTTGACGAGAAATACGGTTCAACTTGTTGATCGTTTCGATCATGTGTACTGGAATACGAATAGTACGTGCTTGGTCAGCAATTGAACGGGTGATTGCCTGACGGATCCACCACGTTGCATACGTCGAAAACTTATAACCACGACGGTATTCGAACTTATCTACGGCCTTCATCAAACCAATGTTACCTTCTTGAATTAAATCCAAGAACTGTAAACCACGGTTGGTGTACTTTTTGGCAATAGAAATAACCAAACGTAAGTTAGCTTCAACCATTTCTTTTTTCGCACGACGAGCTTTCGCTTCACCGATAGACATGCGACGGTTAATGTCTTTAATGCCTGCGATGGTTAAGTCGGTTTCGACTTCAATAGCCCCCAACTTTGTCACACAACGCGTTACGTCATCGGTGATCATCCGCAAACCTTCAGCATAAGGCTTGGTGCTTGCTTTTTCTTTGTTAAACCAATCTAAATTTGTTTCATTGCCGGTGAATGCTTTAATAAAGTTTTTCTTTGGCATCTTAGCTTGTTCAACACTAAGCTTAATGACTAACCGTTCTTGAATTCGTACGCGATCCATCATGCTGCGCATGCTTTTGACTAAACGGTCAAATTGTTTAGGGATTAAGCGGAATTCTTTGAATAATTCACCGATAACAAATAATGAGCCTATCGCTTCAGGATGATCACGGCCTTTTTCAGCAATAATACCTAAGCTTTTTTCGTAGGCTTCTCTGAGTTGAGTGAATTTTTCTTTGGCTTGTTCAGGATCAGGCCCTTTGTTGCCTTCTTCCTCTTCATCATCGTCGTCATCATCATCTTTTTTATTGTCAGCCAATTCAGAACCAACATTGGTGGCAGTAGGTGCGACGTCATCGTCGTCAGGATTGATAAATCCAGAGATAATATCAGACAAGCGCAATTCTTCAGCTTCATACTTATCGAATTGCTCTAAGATCATTGCGATCGCTTGAGGGTATTCACTGACAGAACTCTGTACAGTGTTAATACCTTCTTCAATACGTTTAGCAATAACAATTTCGCCTTCGCGGGTAAGTAGCTCTACCGTGCCCATTTCGCGCATGTACATGCGGACAGGGTCTGTGGTTCGGCCTAACTCACTTTCTACGGTTGCGAGAGCTGCCGCTGCTTCTTCTGCAGCATCTTCGTCGTCTGTGTTGTCTTCCGACATCATCATGTCATCGGCATCTGGCGCTTGTTCAAAAACGCGGATACCCATGTCATTTATCATCTGGATAATATCTTCAATCTGATCGGAATCGACCATGTCTGCAGGTAAGTGGTCGTTCACTTCTGCATAGGTTAAGTAACCTTGCTCTTTACCTTTAGCGAGCAACAGTTTAAGTTGCGACTGCGGAGTGTGATCCATAGATATCATCCAATTTTGGGTAACTGTTAAAACGATAGGCCAGTTAGCTTTACTAAGTGGCGCGCAAATCGTCAATTATAGCTGTATGGGCTAACCTTAGCTAGTCCATGGCAATGTTTGTACGCACATTCTTGACGAATAAATTGCGTATTACTTCGCTATGCCTTTCATTATCGAAATCAGCTTTTTTAGCTGCATTTTTTCAACTTTCGTTAAAGCCTGTTTGAGACTCAATTCCTGATATCGTTGTTCAATATATTGGTTGTTTAACCAAATCAGGGTTTGCTTAAACTCTGGCAATACGTTTTCATCCGCCACTTGATGTTCCCATTGGGCTAGCTTAATTAGAGTGCTTTTTTTCTGATGCTCTCTATGCATTTCAAGTAGTTGTGCGCTGTTTAACGTTTGCTCTCGAGTTATATCTAACAAATGATTTAGCAATTCTATGCCGGTCATTTGTAATCGATCTAGTGCTGGCTGTTTTGCCAAACCAAAGCCTAAACTTGGGTTTTGGATCAGGAGGCCAATAGCCAATCTTAATGGCGTGCCACGACCTTGTAAGCCTTTCGCATTTAATGGTTTCTGTTTTGCAGAAAAACCTAACTTCTTTTTCAAGTCATCGGCACTGTTCATGCCTAACTTGTGTGCCAGATTTTCTAGCAATAAATTTTGTAGGACGGTATCTTGTACCTTTTCAATTAGCGAGATTGCTTGCTTGGCTAATGCCCCTTTATCTGTCCCGTGGTTAGCACTTAATGTGTCGAACAAAAACTCGGGAAGTAACATGGCTTTTTGCATTAAGGCTTCAAATGCTTCTTTACCAATTTTGCGGACCATAGTGTCTGGGTCTTCACCTTGCGGTAGAAACATAAACTTGACTTGATCACCCGGTTTTAACAGTGGCAATGCTGTTTCGAGTGCACGCCAAGCAGCTTCGCGGCCTGCACGGTCGCCGTCATAACAACAGACCACCTGTTTTGCACTACGCACTAAAAGCTGAAATTGTTCAGCAGTAGTCGAAGTCCCTAAAGATGCAACCGCATAATCAACCCCAAATTGGGCGAGTGCGACGACATCCATATATCCTTCAACAATTAACACATGCTGTGGATCACGGTGTTTTTGCTTTAACTCATATAAACCATAAAGTTCATTACCCTTATGAAATATGGGCGTTTCTGGCGAATTCAAGTACTTTGGGGTACCGTCACCCAAAACTCTACCGCCAAATCCCACAACACGACCGCGACGATCGCGTATTGGGAACATTAATCTGTCGCGAAAACGGTCATAGCGTTTACCGCTATCATTGGCAATAAGCATGCCTGCTGTCAGTAATTTATCTTGGGCGGGCAAATTTTGCCGGTAACGACCCAATAAACCATCCCAACCATCGGGGGCAAACCCGATACCAAATTGTTCAACAACGTCATTTGATAAACCTCTGAAGTCTAGGTAATCAACAACTTTTTGTTTGTCTGTATGCTGCCTAAGTTGGCTTTGATAGAAGAGATTGGCTTCTTCCATCAGTTCATATAAATCGCGACTTAATCCTTGGTCGGGTCTTTTCCCTGTGCCTTGCTCCCGTGGTACGGCAAGACCAAGTTGACCTGCAAGCTCTTCAATGGCGTCAATAAATTCTAGTCGATCATATTCCATGACAAAATCAATGGCATTGCCATGAACACCGCAACCAAAACAATGATAAAACTGTTTATCTCTGCTGACGGTAAAAGAGGGTGATTTTTCGCTATGAAAAGGGCAGCAAGCCGAGTGATTCTTACCGGCTTTTTTCAACGGGACTTTACGATCAATTAGATCGACTATGTCTATTCGAGCTATTAGCTCATTGATAAAATCACGAGGTATCGCCATTGATTGCTGTTGTTCTCGAATTTACTTTATCAACTGATTAAAACAAACAAGCCGTGCAAGTGCACGGCTTATTCAACATTAAAACTTGATTACTTCAATTTAGCGCGGATCATTGTACCAATGGCACTCATATCTGCACGGCCTTGAACTTTAGATTTTAATGCTCCCATTACTTTACCCATATCCGCCATGGATGCCGCACCAACGTCAATGATCGTTGCATCGATAATCGCTGCAACTTCATCTTCGGTTAGCGGCGTAGGCAAAAAGTCTTCGATAACTCGAATTTGTTCTGCTTCTGCTGCGGCCAACTCCGGACGATTCGCGGCTTCATATTGAGCAATCGAATCTCGGCGTTGTTTTACCATTTTGGTTAATACAGCTATTGTCTGCTCATCAGTCAGAGTTTCGCGGGTATCCACTTCAATCTGCTTGATGGCAGAAAGCGCCATACGAATTGTTCCTAAGCGCACTTTTTCTTTAGCACGCATAGCATCTTTCATTTGGTCTTTTAGCTGATCGGTTAAGTTCATAATGAGATTAATATAAACGTACGCGACGTGCGTTTTCGCGAGAAAGCTTCTTTGCTAGACGCTTAACTGCAGCTGCTTTTGCACGCTTACGGGCAGTAGTAGGCTTCTCGTAGAATTCACGAGCACGCACGTCAGCTAGAATTCCAGCTTTTTCACAAGAGCGCTTGAAACGACGAAGAGCTACGTCGAATGGTTCGTTTTCACGTACTTTAATTATTGGCATACGCCATCACCCCTTAGGTGTAGTTATGCTGGATGACTAAATCGACTAAACATTTTTAGTGATTTAGCTCAAACCAAAGGCTATTCAAAATGGTGCGGAATTTTACACCGAGCGACGACCATTTGTAAACCCCTGATTGATTTTCTCTTTAGCTAAGGTGTAACAGTTTCATTTTTAAGATTTTATAAAACGTTATTGGCTTAAATAGTCGCCACTGGAGATAACAAATGCATATCATACAGCCGTTTGCGCCAATAGAGGTCTTGAATCTACTGGCTGTAGACTTGCTATTGACGCATAAATTCGTCTTGTTATCAGCCTAAAATTCAAGTTTGAGATCAAAATAGTCAATGTTAGCTCATTCAAAACAGTTTGTTGATCTCAAATCCCGAGCGGATCTCAAATACTGAGTTGAGATCAAATCCCGAGTTGAGATCAAATACTGAAACATTGGAGTATTTACGCTGAGACGGGTAGAATTAGCGTCCATATTTTTAATGAAGACGAGAGATTATGCGGGTTATCGGTATTGAGACATCTTGTGACGAGACTGGGGTTGCAGTCTATGACGATAAATTGGGCCTGTTGTCAGATGTGCTATATAGCCAAGTTAAATTGCACGCCGATTACGGTGGTGTTGTGCCTGAGCTTGCCTCTCGTGATCATGTTCGTAAAATTGTGCCATTAATTAAACAGGCTTTATCCGAAGCAAATTCGAGTGTAGATGATATCGATGGTGTGGCGTACACCAAGGGGCCTGGGTTAATGGGTGCATTGCTTGTTGGGGCTTGTGTGGGGCGTTCGTTGGCCTATGCGTGGAACAAGCCGGCAATCGGTGTACATCATATGGAAGGGCATTTATTAGCGCCCATGCTGGAAGATAACGCTCCAGAATTTCCTTTTTTAGCCTTATTAGTGTCTGGCGGCCATTCAATGCTAGTACAAGTTGAAGGCATTGGCCGGTATCAAGTGTTAGGTGAATCTCTTGATGATGCTGCAGGCGAAGCTTTCGATAAGACCGCCAAACTAATGGGTTTAGATTATCCGGGTGGTCCACGGTTAGCTAAATTAGCCCAAAAAGGCGTGCCTGCAGGGTATAAATTTCCGCGTCCGATGACGGATAGACCAGGATTAGATTTTAGTTTTTCTGGATTAAAAACATTTACGGCAAATACAATTGCTAAAGAGCCTGATGATGAACAGACACGTGCTAATATTGCTCGTGCATTTGAAGAAGCCGTTGTTGATACCCTAGCCATAAAATGTAAACGTGCCTTGAAACAGACGGGTTATACCCGTTTGGTGATTGCTGGTGGTGTGAGTGCTAATACGCGCTTACGAGAGTCATTGGCTGAGATGATGACTAGTTTAGGCGGTCAAGTGTATTATCCTCGTGGGAAGTTTTGTACCGACAATGGTGCGATGATTGCTTATGCTGGATTACAACGGTTACGTGCTGGACATATAGAAGAACTTGCCGTTAAAGGTCAACCTCGTTGGCCTTTGGATACGTTACCTGCGGTTGATTAACCGATAAGTTTATGCGACTGATTTAAATGATTGTTCTGATCTTCAAATCCATAGAAAACCTAATACTAGTTGGTATTGGGTTTTTTTATCGCTTTTTTTCGTGAGACTTTGCTTTCTTCACCATGACGTAAACGGCCAATATTGTCTTTGTGGCGGATTAAAATCAGGGTTGACAACATGGCGACCGGAAGAATAAAGCGTTCGTCTAACCACCAAGTATACAAGGGCGCTAAGGTGGCGGTTGCCATTGCTGCAACAGATGAATAACGTGTTAAAAGCAAAAATACAATCCAAGTCAGGATTAGGCATATTGCTAAATCACCACCAATGGGCGCCATCGCACCAAAGGCTGTCGCAACACCTTTACCCCCTTTGAAACCAAAAAATATCGGCAATATATGCCCTAAGCAGGCGCTGACAGCAATAAAACCTAATGATACGGCATCAAGTCCCATTTTGTAGCCCAGAAAAGAAGGCAGAGCGCCTTTGAGCATATCGAAAAAAAGTACCATAGCAGCAGAACTTACTCCACCAATGCGTAGCACATTAGTGGCACCGGGATTGCCAGAACCGCTGGTTCTTGGATCGGGTAAACCTCTTATTTTACAAACCAGTACGGCACTTGAGATCGAACCCGCTAGGTAGGCGGCAATGATCATCAAAATGGTGACGGTAACGGCGTTCAAATTGGTTTCCTTACTCTTCTTAGGGTATCATCGCGCATTCATTTGCAAGACAAGTGATTTTCAGTAACCACTAAAGCCGCCTTTGCGTTAACATTAAAGATTTGATTGATGTTAATTGCATAATAGCGCCTATCCTACTGCGTTAACTCATTAGGAAAAAGCTTAAATGTGGATTATTAAGCATATAATCGGTAATAAAGTTTGTTTAGAGTGATCTTGTGGTTTTTTTGCGTCGATTAAGGTAGGAATTTATATGGATAAAGTACTCATCCGTCAGTTAGCGATAGAGACCATTATTGGTATCTATGAGTGGGAAAAAAAACTTCATCAAACATTACTCATCGATTTAGATATGGCGTGGGATAATCGTCTTGCGGCTGCCAGTGATAATTACCAACATGCATTGTGTTATGAAACGGTATCAAATCGTTTAACGACGTTAATTACTGAAAATCCGATTGATCTGATTGAAACGGTTGCCGAAATGATCGCCCATTGCTTGCAAGATGAATTTAATGTGCCGTGGGTTAAAGTCGTGGTGATGAAACCTGGGGCAATACCCCATGCCGTTTCTGTCGGTGTTGAGATTGAACGCGGCAGTATTTAACCTGAACTCGGGATAACAAACGACTCTCAAACAGCCCTTTGCCTTCCTAACGGTGTTGAATCAACTTGCAATAGACTCACTATTGACGCGTTAATTCGCCTTGTTAGTAAAACAAATGGCAAGTTTGATAGATATAATGACTAAGATTTATCTTTATCATTATATTTTCATCTCTTATCCCGAGATCAGGTTATTTAAGTCTTATTTTCTTTTTATTGTTTAGCATTAGGTCAGTCAATGGCACGTATTTACATTAGCTTAGGCACGAATATTTCGCCTGCGCAACATCTTAGAGCCGGTTTGGTTGATTTACAGAAACATTTTGGCCCGTTACAGTTATCGCGCGTTTTTGAGAGTGAATCGGTAGGATTTAAAGGCACTAATTTTTTAAATATGGTGGCGGCCGCCGATACCGAGTTATCGATTACAGAGGTTGTGGCAACATTTAAACAAATTGAACAAGATAACGGCCGTATTAGAGGCGAGAAAAAATTTAGCCCAAGAAGTCTTGATATTGACTTGTTGCTGTATGACGATGTTATTTGTGAAATCCCCGTTGAATTACCCCGAGGCGAAATTTTGTTTAATGCGTTTGTATTATGGCCTTTGGCAGAGTTAGTTCCTAACTTATGTCATCCGGTGACGTTACAAACCTATCAAATACTTTGGCAGCATTACGATAAACAGTGTCAGCAATTATGGCCTATCGCATTTGAGTTCCCAGCAGAATTATTAGCGACTAATCCGTTAATAATTACTCGATAAGTTAATCTCTAACAAGGACAAATATGGAAACGTTTCAAGTTATTCTGCTGGCATTAATTCAAGGGCTTACAGAGTTTTTGCCGATTTCTAGCTCGGCACATTTAATTTTACCATCACAAATTTTAGGTTGGGCAGATCAAGGTTTATCATTTGATGTAGCGGTCAATACAGGCTCTTTATTTGCGGTGATTATTTATTTCCGTTACGAGATTATCGCACTGGCTAAGGCATGGTTTACCAGCTTAGCCAGCAAGCAACAAACTCAAGAAAGTAAACTGGCGTGGTGGATAATTTTGGCTACTATCCCCGCTGTGATTGTGGGATTTACCGCAAAAGAATTTATTGAAACGCATTTTAGAAATACCTTGGTTATCGCGATAACCACCATTTTCTTTGGCTTACTGTTGTGGCTAGCCGATAGAATGTCAAAAGCCCAGTTAAGTGAATTTCAAATGGGTTGGAAAAAGGCGCTATTAATTGGTATTGCTCAAGCAATGGCATTAATTCCAGGTACTTCACGTTCTGGTGCCACGATGACGGCAGCACTGATGTTAGGCTTGACGCGTGAAGCGGCTGCTCGATTTTCATTTCTCATGTCTGTACCCGTGAGCTTTGGGGCAGCGTTATTGGTGACTAAAGACTTAGTCAGTAGTCCAGACCCGATTGATTATCAAGCACTTGGTTTAGGGATTGTCGTATCATTTTTTGCTGCGTACTTATGTATCCATTTCTTTTTAAAGTTTATTAGCAAAATAGGTATGACACCGTTTGTGTTATATCGTCTTGCTCTTGGTGCAGTGTTGCTTGGATTGCTCTATATTTAAGATAAACACTTAAGCGACGTTTTTTTGCATCGCGGGTAGTCTTACCATACTAGGTATTTCTACCCGTTTTGTTTTACTCTCTTTCAATTAACTATCAGTGTAATTATGACTTTATCTTTATTATGTCCAGAGTGTTCGGCTTCACTAAAGCAACATCAAGCTTCATCGGGATTTTATTGTGAGAACAAACATCATTTTGATAAAAACCCTAAGGGCTACTGGCCACTGCTGAGCAACACTAAGGCCAAAACTAAGCCAAAAGTGGAGTCTCGCCAGCAAATGCGTGGGCGACATTTTTTATTGGAGTCAGGTTTGTTTGCACCGCTAATTAAACAACTTCAAACTGTGTTATTAGACTTGTGTGCAGCACGTGGCGAAACTCAGCTACAGCATATCGATTACCAATGTGCTGATGGTTATTATTTGCGCCAGCTTGTGCCTGCGTTAGCTCAAGCAAATGTATTATGTGAGCACTGGGGTATTACCGATGCTGAAAATGCTATCTTTGCAGCCGCTAAAGCTGAAACCCCGGCTAACTTATTATTGTTGGCACTAAAGAAATTACCTTTTGAATCACAATCTATCGATATTGTGACGGTACTTGATTCACCCTTGAAGGGTAAAGAGTGCATTCGTATTTTAAAAGATGATGGTCGTATTGTGTTATTGCAGCCAGGCATTCGCCATTTATGGCAAATCAAGCAGCAAGTGTATCCTGATTTAGTGGAAAAAACACTGCAGCTTAATTTACCCAATGATGTTGAAATTGATGCGCAACAACAAGTGACATTTACGCAGTCGGTGACCGGTGAGCAAGCAATAACATTACTCGACATGTCAGTATTTGGTTGGCGCGCGAATGATCAGCTAAAGCATCAAATTAAATCGACTGCCATTTCGGATTTAGAGTTTGATTGGCAGATTATAACGCTCAAGAAACGCTTATAAAAATGGCAAAATAGATAACAAGCGTGAAAGCTGATGGAAAACGATGACAAGCGATGACAAGCGATAAGGACGACAATGCGGTGAGAGCGTTAAAGCCTAAGGGCTAGGGCGCTTCGCGGCTAGATGCTATAAGAGCTAAGAAGGGTTGCGGGTATTCTGCGATGACAAGCGATAACGAGCGGTGAGAGCGTTTACAAGCCTAGGGGCTAGGGCGCTTCGCTGCTAGATGCTATAAGAGCTAATGCTAGGATTGAACGCTGTGTTAATGGTCAATCCAGATGATATCTGTGAGATTGTTTAGAAAGATTAAATGGTTGAACAATGTATAGATTAAATAGTGAAAAAGCTGGTGTGGAGAAGCTGTCGGTGTTTAGATTTTTCGCTTGATACCGCTTGATACCGCTTGATACCGCTTGATACCGCTTGATACCGCTTGATACCGCTTGATACCGCTTGA
>NZ_JBEOPI010000031.1:0-49402 GCF_040309905.1 Shewanella sp. CAL98-MNA-CIBAN-0140 | reverse complement strand
ATTGAATCGATACCTAAATCGGCTTCCATGTCCATACTCAGTTCAAGCATTTCAGCAGGGTAACCGGTTTTGTCGGCAACCACTGACATCATGGTGCTTAATACAGTATCAGCACTCAAGCCCGTTGTTGCAGGTGCTGGTGAAAATACCGTTGCTACTGGAGCGACTGTGCTGGCCGCAGGCAGTTTGGTTTGCATATAGCTGACGATTTCGCCCAAGGTGCGACACTCGGCTAAATCTTCTGGGTTCAGCTCAGGTAAGCCTGGTAGCTCATCTTGTACTGTGCCTAGAATTTCGACGCGCTTAATGGAGTCGATACCAAGGTCTGCTTCCATGTCCATGCCAAGTTCAAGCATTTCAGTTGGGTAACCGGTTTTGTCGGCGACGACGCTGAGCATAGTGCGTTGGACGCTTTCAGCGCTTAAGCCACTTGAGTTAGTGGTTGCCGTCGCAGCTGTTGGCAACGAAGACGCTACAGGCAGTTTGGTTTGCATGTAGCTAACGATTTCGCCCAAGGTGCGGCATTCGGCTAAATCTTCTGGGCTCAGTTCTGGTAAACCTGGAAGTTCATCTTGTACTGTGCCTAAAATTTCCACCCGCTTGATGGAGTCGATACCTAAATCGGCTTCCATGTCCATGCCAAGTTCAAGCATTTCGGTTGGGTAACCAGTTTTGTCGGCAACCACATTGAGCATAGTACGCTGGACGTTTTCAGCTGTTAAGTCAGTTGATGCCGGTGCAGCAGTTTCTACCGAGGTTGATCCCGTTGACGCGACAGCAACCGCGTTAGCAGCAGGCAATTTGGTCTGCATGTAGCTAACGATTTCACCTAAGGTACGACATTCAGCTAAATCTTCTGGGCTCAGTTCAGGTAAGCCTGGAAGCTCTTCTTGCACTGTGCCGAGAATTTCTACACGCTTGATTGAGTCGATACCTAAATCGGCTTCCATGTCCATACCAAGTTCAAGCATTTCCGTTGGGTAACCGGTTTTGTCGGCAACCACATTGAGCATGGTATCTAACACTTGTTGCTGTGTTAGTCCTGCTATGGGTGCTGAAACTGTGGCAGCGCTAGCTTGCTGAGCGACAGGAGCTTGAAAAGGTATACTGGCTGTCGGTTGAGATTGAACCGCTTGAGCTGTTTGAGCTGTTTGAACCTGAGCTGAAGCTGGAGCAACAGGTGCTACCACTGGCGAAGGTATTGCTGCTTGATCTATGTGGTTTGACTGCACAAAAGCAGGCTGTACTGATGCAGCAGATACTGATGCAGGCATAGCCGCTGGCGTTTGCCCTTGCAACATGGCTAATGCAGCTTGGCTTGCTTGTGCTTGCAGTGTTAAGAATTGAGTATGACTTTGCAATGTTTGTGCTTGATGTTGGTGGAATAGTTCCATCGAACGTTGCAAGCTTTCTGGAATGGCGAATCCCGATGACGCCATTTGTGCTTGGGCTGTCATCAGGTGAGCAAACGTGTCGCCATATTGCTGTGGGATAGCTAAAAACTGCTGATGTAATTCAGCTGTTTGTTGCTGCGCAGCAAAAAATGCACCGATACTATCGGCCGACGCTGACACATTTGAGCGAACCGGTTGAGCTTTAGCTACAGGAGCTGCTGCAGCTACAGGAGCTGCTGCAGCTACAGGAGCTGCTGCAGCTAAAGGTGCAGCTACTGCAGCTAAAGGTGCAGCTGCAGCTAAAGGTGCAGCTACTGCAGCTAAAGGTGCAGCTACTGCAGATGCTGGTGCTGGTGCTTGAGCTGGTGCGGATGCTGCTGGCACTTCAATATATTCAGTTTTAATGACTTCTTTTTCCACAATTTTTTCCACTACTTTCTCGACTGGCACTTCCACTGTCTGGCTGGTAACTGTGCCAGTTTGCAGTGACTTGTTCATTTTGGCTTGGGTGTTGGGACTAATATAATTACTGGCGGTTAACTTGACGTTCATCGGTGAGACTTTTGCAAGCTCAGCGATAGGCGCTTGATATGGGTCAACTTCAGTTAACGTCACACCTAACACTGCAAGCTGGCAAGCAGCTTGACGCAGTTGGGTATCACTGCTGCCCTTTGGATTAGGATTTAAGCTAACCACACTCACAGGCTCAGCTTTATTGCCTAATGTTGCCTCAACCAGTTTTTGGAGAATATTTTTCGGACCAAACTCAACAAATACCCGTGCGCCAGCGTCATACATTGCTGTTAATTGCTCGCTAAAACGAACCGATTGCAGCATATGATCAGTCAATGCCGCCTTGATTGCTTTAGGATCATTAGGATGTGCTTTGCCGGTGCCGTTGGCATAAAGACTCAATTTGGGCTTGGCAAATTTGACCTTGCCGATTGCGGCTGCAAAGGGTTGCTGAGCATGTGCCACCAATGGGGTGTGGAACGCGCCAGAAACGGGCAGGGCAATCGCTTTAAAGCCCAGCTCGGTGCTGATAGCTTGTGCCGCTAAGGTGCATGATGCTGTTGGCCCTGCAATAACAAGTTGGGTCGGTGCATTGTAATTAGCCACCTTGACGCCTTCGAATGCACTGATGCACTGTTCAACTTGTTCTGTGCATTGCTCAACCGATTGAGCCGGAACAATAATCGCGTACATTACCCCAGCGTCTTGATCTTTAGGCGTGGCAGCCATTGCTTGGCCACGAGCAAAGGCCAATTGATAATAATCAGCTTGGCTAATAACGCCTGCAGCACATAATGCTGACAATTCACCAAAACTATGACCAGCAACCATGTCGGCGGTAAAACCTGCTTGAGTCAATAATGCATATTGGCCCATGCTGACCGCACCAATAGCACTTTGGGCATTAGCTGTATTGGTTAATGCTGCGTGTTGTGCGGCAATATCGTCGGCTTCAAAAGCAGGATTTGGGTACATAACTTGCGACAATTGTGTTTGCTTATGTTGGGCAAATACCTTATCGGCCTGCATCAGTTGTTGACGCATTTCTGGATACAAACAGGCTAAATCTGCGCCCATGTTTAGATACTGCGCCCCTTGTCCGGCAAATAATGCCGCCACTTTATGGCTTGCCGATTCAGGATGGATCAATGCTTGCGCGCGATAACTTGTGCCTGAAGGTAATTGCCAGCTGTCGGCAGTATTTGAGCTTAACTGCGCTTGCGCTTGCGTTAGCTGAACGGTTAAGTCTGCTAATGAAGCAATGACTAAGCCTATGCGTGCCGCATTCGGGGCGATGGTATTTAAGGCAAATCGTTTGCCTAAGTCGGCTAACACAATTTCTTGACGATTTTGCTGTGTGGTATCAACGCCATTAACTTCAGCTTGAAGTGCCGTTAATTGAGCCTGTAATGCGGCTTTGTTTTGCCCATGGATTAACAGCGTTTGTGGCACTGAACGTTGACGATACTTATCACCTCGAACATGTTCTTGACGATACTCTTCCAACACAATGTGGAAGTTAGTGCCGCCAAAACCAAAGGCACTAATACCGGCGCGACGCGGCGTATTGTCTGCTCTTGGCAACCATGGACGGGTTTCAGTGTTTAAATAAAATGGCGAGTCCTGAATGTTTAATTTTGGATTCGGCTTACTGACGTTAATGGTCGGAGGCAAGACTTTATGATGCAGCGCCAGCGCGACTTTAATGACCCCAGCGGTTCCTGCTGTCGATTTAGTGTGACCTACTTGTGATTTAACCGACCCAAGGGCAATGTGCTGTTGGGTATCATTATCTTCAGTAAACACCGATTTCAGGCCATTAAATTCTGCCACATCGCCAGCTGCAGTACCGGTACCGTGGGCTTCAATTAAGCCAACAGTGTTCGGTGCAAAACCGGCATCATCATAAGCACGTCTTAATGCTTTAGCTTGGCCTTCTGGACGTGGTGCATAAATACTTTTAAATTTACCATCTGATGACGAGCCAACGCCTTTGATAACAGCATAAATGCGGTCACCATCGCGTTCAGCATCATCAAGGCGTTTAAGCGCCATCATGCCAATACCTTCACCAATCATCATGCCTTTTGAATCAATATCGAAAGGTTGAATGGTGTCATTAGTGGTAAATGCCGGTGTTTTTGAAAAGCTCATGTACATTGATGGAGAGTTGTCGGTACACACGCCACCGGTGAGCATCATGTCACTGCGACCTTCAACTAACTCAGTGATGGCCATACGCATAGCCGCCAACGATCCCGCACAAGCGGCGTCAACAACACAATTCATGCCGCCTAAATCAAAGCGGTTAGCGATACGACCAGCAATCACATTGCCGAGGGATCCTGGAAATGAGTTCTCTTCCCAGTGAATATATTGATCCTGAAACTTTTTGATCAACATATCGGTGTCTTCGTCGCTTAGACCGCTATTTTTAAATACTTTTTTGAGTATAGGGTATTGCAAACGACCACTTAGGCTATGATTGAGCTTTTGACCACCGCCGACGCCTAGTGTAATACCGATGCGATCGGTATCGTACTGTGCATCAATACCTGCATCAGCTAGCACTTCTTTGGCGACCACTAACGATAATAGTTGCGAGGTGTCTGTTAGTTCGAGGATGTTAGGTGGCAGGCCAAATTCCATTGGATTGAAATCGACTTCAGGTAAAAAACCACCGCGTTTACAGTAAGTTTTATCGGCCATTGATTTATCGGCATTGTAGTAATCTTCAGCATTCCAATGGGTTTCTGGAACGTCGATAATGGCATCAATTTTTTCGTTGATTAAATCCCAAAATTTGTTTAAATAGCGTGAGTTTGCAAAAATACTGGCCATGCCGACAATGGCGACTGGCATGTCTTTTAAGCGTTTGTTTAAACGCTTATCTATATTACTGGATTGGCTCATATGAGTCTCCGTTTGATAACTGAGGTTCAGTTATCTGGTGTTGGGATCCAGCGGCATGAGTGGTGCTGGTGGATACTGCGGCTGGTTGACCTGCTCCAGGAAATCGAGCAAGAAAAGTGTGATAGTTGCGAACCAATAACTTACGTAAATGAAACGGTCCGTGCTTTAAGACATGCGTAATATAGCGATTACTCGCCTGGGTATGGCTGTCTTGGTAAATATCGAGGTAAACCCAGTCAGACTTAAAATCGACCCCAAGCAGAACGGAATAGGCATGTTGTTCTGTTAGTTGAGGCGGAATACTTAACGACACCACTTGCACTACGTTGTCCGGATCTGGACTCGGTAG
The DNA here is from genome assembly GCF_040309905.1 of Shewanella sp. CAL98-MNA-CIBAN-0140. Lineage (NCBI taxonomy): Bacteria > Pseudomonadati > Pseudomonadota > Gammaproteobacteria > Alteromonadales > Shewanellaceae > Shewanella > Shewanella sp. CAL98-MNA-CIBAN-0140. The sequence goes on along the minus strand of NZ_JBEOPI010000031.1, from coordinate 44,233 downwards.
GGCCAAGGTGTCAGCTAAAGTCTGCGGGTTAACGGTATAGGTTTGAATATTTGCGCCCTGAGTGATCGGCAGCTGATTGAAGAATTTTTCTGGCACAAAAGGGCTATCAAATTCGTCGAGTTTTGACACCCCAAAGCGTTTTAAGCAGCGGGCAAGGCCGGAGCGAGAGACATTGGGGTTGATAAATTGTTGGGTGACTTTTAATAACCTGTCTAAGGGCATCTTTAATTGATAACGCAGGCCCAGCATCACGTACTCTTCCATTGGGGATAGTGTCGTGTTGAGTTTGTGCGGGGTGTTTGGGGTGTTATCAATTGAGTCACGTTTACGCCACTTACGCACGGTGGCTTCGCTGATATTGAGGATTTTGGATAATTGGCTGACGCTGTAATCGGATTGCTGAATAAATTGACGCATCTCCGGCGTTGTCGTCGCGTTACGGTGATTAACCGTTTTTTGACGAGGCTTACCCTCAAATAGACTCAACTCTGGATGTGTAGTTATCTTTTTTGTCATCTAGACAGGCATTCCAAATAATCTATTGGGACTTTAGCGCATTTAAACTTACCCATACTTACTTAAGTCATACTTAAAGAAGATAAAAATTAGTCTAAATATCCATTTATGCTTTTTTTAGCACAAAGCAGATTACCTGAGGTTTCACTTCGATACAATCACCCGAGACTAAAAACACGCAACGTGTCGCTTAAAAGCCCTCTTTATAGAGACAAAGCTCGTAATTTGAAACGGGTGCCTTGTGAAATTCTATTATCCATTATGTAGGTAGAACAATATAGTCCATGCTTATACTACTGTTATATATCGTTATTAATCGAATCGCTTGTTGGTGGTTCAATGTTCTATTGTGGTTTAACATGCTAACTCAACGCTGACTTTTTGTATTATAACGGATGGATTAATATCACCCTTTATTTGCTCATAAAATTGATTAGGTTTATTGGTATATTGTAAAGTAGATCAATAATTTATTCGTAATGAATTATTAGCTATCCTCTACTAACAATGATTTTACTCGGAGGACAGACTGCTTAGAATGTGGGTAAGCACATAATCTTCGTATGAGATTATTAGCATTCACCTTAGGCGTGAAGTCTGGGGGTTACCCATGGAAATTAGCATTATGTTAATGCTAATACTATTTTTCGCGTCAATTGAGAATCATCGCGATTATTGACAAATTCCTCGCTGAAGAGGGCTTATTAAGGTAATTTAGCCGTATCGCCATTTAACTGAGTTTTGTTTGCTTTAATGCCTGCCACTTTTTCGATATCCCAATTAGACTCGCTTGCTAAGCCGCATATTTACTTTGTGCGACTTGATGGTGGGTTTTCAACTGCAGATTATGATGCAGGTTTAGCCTTATGTTGGTTAACCGCTGACGAAGTCGCCAAGGTTGGCCGCTATAAAAGCGTGTCGGCGCGTCATAATGCGTTGCAAGTTCGTATCGCGCTTAGGGCGGTATTATCACTGCATAGTGAGCGAAAACCCCACGAGTGGCGTTTTCGTTATGGTGACAAAGGTAAACCAGCGCTTAGCGATGATTTATTGGCTCAAACTGGGTTACATTTTAATATAAGCCACAGCGGCGAGTGGTTGATGATTGGCGTGGTTACTGGTGGACAAGCGTTTAAAGCCGACTCCGATGTGAGTTTTGGGGTTGATGTTGAACGTGAGCGAGGCAATACAGATTTTGTGCCTATTTTAAATCATTATTTCACCCAAGCTGAAACTGATGCCTTGTTGCAATTACCACCATCATTGCAGCGGCAACGTTTTTTTGATTTATGGGCGGTGAAAGAGTCTTACATAAAAGCACGCGGCTTGGGGCTGGCATTGTCGCTTAAATCGTTTGCGGTTGATTTTAGTCAGGCAACACCGCGCAGTATTGATTTACTCTCAGTTGATAAACAAATGCTTGATAATCAGAGTCAATTAATAGCATTATGCCAAGCCGTTAAGCTGCATTTTACTAATCCTCAAGATGTTGCGACAAAGATAACTTGGCAGACTGTGATGGGACGACTTGATCAAACATACCGTTTTGCCGTTACCTTAGGTTTGGCGAATCAATTGATGGCGACAACTATACCCAACCCGCTTGCGATTTTTGATACACCATTATGTTATCAATTAAGCCTCGCTGATATATTGCCATAAAGCTAAAAACGCTTAACTCTATTATCATTCACTCATCACATACAAAAAAACCAACCTCAGTGAGATTGGTTTTTAGCGAATACTGATAACCGCTACGGCGATTATTGTCTCGCAAGGCGGTTTGATTCTGGTGGGTTTTCAAAGTCACTGCGATATGGGTTGATGTCTAAGCCACCGCGACGGGTATAACGCGCATAAACGGTTAACTTAGTGCACTGGCAGTATTTTTTTAAGTCGACAAAGATACGCTCAACGCATTGCTCGTGAAATTCATTGTGCTGGCGGAAAGAGATTAAATAGCGCAGCAGTTTTTCACGATCAATTTTAGGGCCTTGATAACGGATCATCACACTGCCCCAGTCAGGCTGTGAGGTGATTAAACAATTAGACTTTAATAAATTTGAATTTAGTGTTTCCGCCACGTTTTTGTCAGGATCTGTACCACCGATTAAATGATCTGGATTAAATGCGTATTCGTCGACTTCAATATCCAAGTCATCAATACAAGTACCCGGTAAATCAATAATACGTTCAAGATTAAAATGCTTAGGTTCGATGACTTTTACGGTCAGCTCACCTTGGGCACAAGCGGCTAAATCGCGGCTTAAGGTTTCTTGTACGGCTTCGACACTGTCAAACTTAGTTTGGTTAAAACTATTTAAGTACAGTTTAAAAGATTTAGATTCAATCAAATTGACACTGTTGATATCTAACTGAACTTCCAAAATGGCAACAACAGGCTTGCCTTTAGCATTAAGCCAAGACAATTCATATCCGGTCCAAATATCGGTACCGTGAAAAGGGAGTTGACCACTTAATTCAATAGCATCTCGGTTAAGTTTACGTGGAACCCCTTGCAGCAGTGACGCGTCATACTCAGCTTGATAAGCAGTTGCTTGGCCTAATGTTAAGCCTTTTAATGCTGCTGCATCACTATAAGGGTCGTGATTGTGTGTCATCTAATCGGATTCCGTGTCAAAATATGGTTTTATTATAAACTACGAGTGGCTTAAGTGTCTTGTTCATCTGCATTAGATTGCTTTATAAAAAACTATCTTAAATCTTATCAAGATACTTTATCTGAATTTCCGCGCTATTATCCTTTGGGCGAAGACTCAATATGTATTCAAGGAACGTTTGATGCAAATCGCGATGAAATAGTGTTCTGGCAGCCTGTTAAACGGGATAATGCAGCTGATTTTAGCAATGTGGAGCATGCATTAAATATTCAGTTACACCAAGATATTCATGCATTTTATGGCCAATATTTTTCAGCGCCATTACCGTTTACGGCCTCGTTTGGCGACGGTGAATTAATTCAAGCGTGGAATCAAGCCGACTTTGAGAATTTGCAACAAAATGTAATTGGCCATTTGATCATGAAACAAAAGCTTAAACAACCATCTACTTGGTTTATTGGTGTAACAGGTGATGATGATCAAATGCTAACGGTAAACAATGATGATGGCAGTGTATGGATCGAAATACCAGGCCAGAAACAAAGCACTCAAATTGCGCCATCATTAACTGAATTTCTGCAGCAACTATCTCCGCTGATAAAACCGCCGGTTAAACCGATCGAAGACACTGAGATTGTTGCCGATCATCCGGGTATCTGGCAGCGGATCAAAACCATGTGGCAATCGTTACGCGGTAAACAATAATATATACACTTTGAAATGGCAGCAAAACACATCGTTCAGTCTTTGTATGATGTGGTTACTGAGTGTTTTAATCTGCTTATTGATGATCCCAAGATAAATTCGACACTATGCGGCAGGGTTCACAGCGAAAATGGAATAGATCTAAAAGCGGTTGTTCCAGCTTCCAAGCCTGTGAGCCACAACGAGGACACTCCCTGTTCATTTCGCTTTCTAATGACTCGCCACCCACCCGATAAAGATAATAGTAAGTTGGTATTTGAGTTAAATATTCTATCCTGCCACGTAAATCCCAACCGCGTCTAAATAGGTCACTGTCTGTCCGAGTTATTTCATCTAATGCTGCAAACTCAGCTTTTGTGGCGGCTGCCATTTGCAGTTCATCACACGCTTGCCATTCTGTTTGCCATTTTATGATGCGTTTATGATCGCCATTAAAAGTTGCTGGCAGTTGATATAAAGGTATTGGCAGCAGATTATCGCCATTGCGAAGCGGTGAACACATATGCACATAACTGGTATACAACACCTGCCATGACGGGGCGTCGGTATTACTGGCTTCAGAGTTGATGTCTTGGCCGATGAATTTTTCTCTAGGCGCCAATAGTTTGGCTGCTGTCAAGCCTGCTAATGTCACTTTTACCCAAGGGCTATTAAAGCGATTAGCCAGACTGATTTTTTCGGGTAATAACAAACGAGCCCTAAATTCGCCGTCATTAAAGGCGACCGCAAATTCACGTCCAAGAATTTGTCCATTAGCCCGAAGAGCTTCAAGAAACGCATTAATGGCTTTTTCTGCAGCCTCAATGGTGGTGTCGGCAAAACATTCAAAACGCAGTTCGAAGACAAACATTTATTGGTCGACCTTATTATTAATTATATTGCTTTGGACGACCTGGTTTGCTAATTGGCGTTCTAACTCAGCGACTCGTTGGCTCAGCTGATTAATCTGTTGTTGCATGGCGATAACCTGTTGGGTGACTTGAGCGATAGGATCGGGTTGCTCATCAGTTGGCACATCTGCCATTGATAGTATGTCCGTTAATTCTGCTATGTGCTGCCATTCAGATTTAGGTAACGCTTTAAATTGTTGTAAACCTTGGATCAGGATTGGCATTGAAATTCGATTACCTAAGCGACTTTTTATCAGCGCTAAACTGGGAGTATGTCCATTGTTGGCAATCGATTTAGCTGCTGCAAGCACCTGTTCAATTGGACTCATTGTTGGTGAAATTCCTTAATGTTTTATAGTGAGATTAACTAACTTATGTGGTATTAAAAATAAACCCATATAAATCAATGTATTAATTGTGGCACGATTTTGGCTTAAAGACTATGTAAATACAATTCGGATTATATTTTAACAAAAAGGACGCAACATGAAATTAAAACTTATCGCAGCAGGATTAATTGGCGCAACATCACTGATGTTAAGTGGTTGTGTGATCAGTGTTGGTGGTCATGAATCGGGTAAAAGTGCTGACTATTGGCAAGAGCAACAGGATGAAAATCGTCAACTAATCACCAAATTGTCTATGGGAATGAGCAGTGATCAAGTGACAACCCTGATGGGCATAGCAGATTTCAGCGAAGCTTATGCTAAGCCGACTCAAGACCGCGCCGATCAGTCTATCAAAGTGTTGTTCTATCGCACCCAATGGGCTGAAGGAGATGGTAAAACAACTAAAGACGAATGCACGCCAATTGTGTTCCGAGACGACGTTTTAGTGGGCTGGGGTGACGCCGCCTATAAACAAATTTAGTCATTGAGTCACGTCATCTGACATTAACAATCAATTACGCTTCAGCTCGCATCATCACGTCCAATTGGTCAATCACTTCTGACCATTGGGCGTCTTCTAATAATGCCTCTTTTAAAAATGCTTTTTGACCTGGGTTCCAGCAATTAGCATCAGTGATTAATGTGTGCTTATCAAGTTTATTTTGGATAACAAAGTCATCGATCCCCTCTTGATGATGAGGCAAACCTAATTGCTTAAATAAGTGACTTAGATCATTTAATGTTGTGTCCATTTGATGCATTCCTTGTAATGGTTAAGTCGATAAATTCAGTATCAATCTTGATGAGAAAAAATGCAAACAACTGTCGTATATAACCGTTTTGTAGGTCAAACGCATAAACAAAACTTGTAGATTGTTTCAAACTTGTTAAATTAAGTTCAGAGAGTTAATCAACAAGGAATAATAATGGTCAATAACACCTTGGAAACCCTACGTGCAGTGTATTTAACCGCTGAAGACATACGGGTTGCAGCTTCCATTCTCTATAATGCTTATCATGATGACCCTTATTTTATCGAGGTACTCGGCCAACAAGATACTCAACAATATGAACAAAAACTTCGTGCCGCTATTCGTGAAGAATTAAATGAATTATGGCAACAAGAACAACCTTTGATTGGCCTATTTGACGGTGACCGTTTAATCGGTGTTGCGTGTGTTATTACTCAACAAGTGCCGCTGGGCGAGGGACGTTATTGGCATTGGCGTTTCAAAATGATGTTAGGGACTGGCTGGAAATCAACTCAGGGATTAATGCAAAAAGAAACCTGTATTTTAGAACATCTTCCTTCTCAAAAATGCGGAATTTTACAATTTATTGCCTTATCACCTAATGAGCAGCATAAAGGTTATGGTGCCAAACTCATTCAAGCGGTATTGAGTTGGTGTGATGAACAACGTAGGCTCGATGGGGTCGGGGTATTTGTCAGTAATCCTTCACATCATAAAGCATTAGTACAACAAGGGTTTACTAGTATTGCCACCGTTAACGTTGGCAATGTCGAGGGTGAAATATTATTTTACAACAAGGTATAACTCAAGACTACATAATCTAATATTAACAGAGCATATGATTAGCTGGTGATTAAAAAGGAGTGAGTAATGCAACCTAAACGTTATTCTTCATTTGCAGAGTTTTACCCATTTTATCTGTCGCAACATCAAGATCCTGTTTGTCGAAGACTGCATTACATTGGCAGTAGCATTATTTTGGTGATTGTTGTTAATACCTTGATTAACCAGCATTGGTGGCAGCTGTTGTGGGTGCCTGTAGTTGGGTATGGTTTTGCATGGTTAGGGCATTTTATGTTTGAAAAAAATCGGCCAGCTACATTCACTTACCCGTTATACAGCTTGTGGGGTGATTGGGTCATGTTTGGTCAAATGTTAATGCGTTTATGGCGTAAATAATCCGATAGTAATAACTTGCTCACACTTCTGTAAGCCATATCCTACAAGTCTGTAGGGGATCCTATTTTAAGTTGTCAGTGTTTAACGTCATCAATTATTTTTAACCCTACAAAATCAGCTTCTTATAACTTTTTATGCTTTTTTAGATGTTGCTAATTTGTTTGTTAAATGTCGTGTGTCTTTTTCATGGCGTTTTATGTGGTTAGAATATTGTTATCGAAAGCGAGTCATGAGTTGCTTTTCTTAGGATGAGAAATAAAACGAATGATGCTTAAGAATTTCAAGGATGAGACTAGGAAGGACATGCTCACGGATTAGGGCATAAACTCGGCAGATGGATAGCCGGATCAAGGAAGAGTGTAGACAGTAAAAAGTCGACACAAGGGTAAAGGGACAGGACTGCATGAAGCAGTATGGATGATTCAACGGATTGATATGGATTTAACGCTCAGCCAATGGACCGGCTGTTCAATGGAATGACACTCATGAGTCTTTTGTTATACACAAATAGACAAGGAAATGAGAACAGGGAAAAGGACTGCAGGAAGCATGATTACATGGATGGTGCAGGGAGCAAACTTTCAGCCGGATTGCTGACAAAAGCGTTTAATGGGCACAACCTTATAACTTAAGGTTGTGCCTTTTTGCTTTTTGGCGAAAAGTTTATGGCATTTGGATCCTGTGAATAAGGTTGTGTAAATAACAAATCTAAGATTCATAATAAGTCCCAAAGTGTAAACTGATTTAGGATGTCATCATATAGGCATGCAGCTTAATAGCGCACTCATTACGATGAATATTTATCTATCCTTGTGGAGTCTTATGTTTGCCCTATGACCTAATTCATACAGTGAGTATGCCTATTTCTATATTGATACCCTGAATTCGTCATCTTGAGCATTCTGACGCGCGTGACCCTTAGCCTAAATAATAATTCAATGATTAACCTATTGCGTTAACAACGCTGATTTAGCAGTAAAACTATCTATTATGTAAAAATAGACAACAAATCCGAGGTAATCATCACGACTCTCGGGCATAGTGAACCTCTAAATCATTAACTTCGTAATGTAAATATCTTAGATACAAACACATCAATAAACTCGGAAAAATAATGGAGGGTATTATGAAAAACACACTAGTGTTAATAATATTAGCAGCAAGTTTATTGTTTTATGCTGCTAATGCCACTGCAGATAAAACCATTTTGGCCGGAGGATGTTTCTGGTGTATGGAATCAGACTTTGAAAAACTTGATGGCGTAACCGATGTGATCTCAGGATTCACAGGCGGAATCTTAAAAGACCCCACATACAATGGCAACCATGACGGTCATTTTGAAGCGGTTCAAATAACCTATGATCCTAGCAAGGTGAGTTACAAAGAGTTGTTAGATTATTACTGGGTTAACATAGATCCCTTTGATGCAAAGGGGCAATTTTGTGATAAAGGTACAAGCTATTTAAGCGCGATTTTCGTGGCAAACGATAAAGAAAGGGAAATTGCCCAACAGTCTAAAAGGGACATTGAAAAGCAATTTCCCAATAATAACGTTATTACGCCAATCTTAAATGCTTCTATTTTTTACCCAATTAAGGGCGATGAAAGTTACCATCAGGATTACTATAAGAACAGTCCCATTCGGTATCATGCTTATCGCTGGAATTGTGGTCGAGACCAAAGGTTAACAGACATTTGGGGAGATAAAGCGACACATTAATCTGATTGATGTTAGTCAAACACCTATGGGGTCGATTGATAGTTGGTTAGTTTATGTCATTGCTTATATCAGTCTGTAACAGATTCTGTGTAATTACCCCAGAATTGAGATAATAACCGCGACATTCATAATTGCGATGTAGTGGACGCACAATAAAATACGCTTCACCACAAAGGAGAACAAAGGTGAGTAAAATAGTACAAGAAATAACATCAGCAAATGCTGATTATGTAGCTGGTTTTGGGGATAAAGGCAATTTGCCAATGCCTCCTGGCAGGCAGTTTGCCATCCTGACATGTATGGACGCACGTTTAGATCCTGCTAAATATGCAGGTCTTGCCGAAGGTGATGCCCATGTAATTCGTAACGCAGGCGGCAGAGCAAGTGATGATGCTATCCGTTCATTAGTCATTTCTTACAAATTACTTGGCACAAAAGAATGGTTTGTTATTCATCATACAGATTGCGGAATGGAAACATTTAATAATGAGATAATGGCTGATTTGTTGTCTGCAAGTCTAAAAACATCAAGTGTTGACGGATCAGGCTGGCATGATAGTCATGCTGGTGGTGGCACTACAGACGGCAAGTTTATTGAGTGGCTGACTATTAGTGATCAAGCTAAAAGCGTGTTATCTGATGTAGAAAGAATTAGAAATAATTCAATGGTGCCAAGTGATATCCCTATTTATGGTTATATTTATGATTGTAAAACGGGGAGTCTTGTTGAGGTTCCTGAAGCAACAGAAGCGGGAAAGGCAAGTTAGAACCTAACAAAGCAAATTCACTCGGATGATTAAAAAAACGGTGCGGCTTTCACTGCAGCCACACCGCTTTTAGCTGTCGATGATTTGCAGCGTTAAGCATATTTTTCTCAGCAACATTTCTCGAGTGAGGATCTTCGTTTAATTTATTTTTGTCCAAGCATGACTTGTCGAAAATAGGCCCGCGAAATTATCCTTGTGTTAGATTCTAGGGCGGACGCTGTCCTTCGAGGACGCTTCGATTCTAGGATCTAGGACTTAAGATCTAGGAATAGTGATATTAAAAGGGAGTCACCATCATCTTCAATCACTGCCTTGATCCGTTACCCTACGACAGCTCTGAAACGAGCATCTTGAAGTGGAATGGTATACCCGTTATTAGCGTATTACGGTTGCTCTCGTGATTTGCTGGTTTGCCGCACTCATCAATACCAACTCTCCTTCGGTTATATGGATTAAGGTTAAGCAAAATAGCGGATTTAAGCCAGGGTTTGAGCTGTTTGCTGGTTTAGGATGTTTAGTTAATAGTAATCGTTAACTAGATGTTTACCTTTTTTGCCTGCCGCCTTGTGAGATATATCTCACAAAGTGTGTGAGCCGAACCACCTAATTGATAGCCCATATGTCTATGAGAAATTTAATCTATTGATTCTATTCGTTATTTTAATTTATGTTGTCTGTGAAATATTTTAATCATTTACAGGTACCTGTTTACGTCTAGGTAAATGAATTATTATTTATCTCGTTCCTAGGGAAGGGACATTACAAGGTAGTAAAGCGGTCGTGGAAGACCATGAGTATATGGATATAATGGACGGTATTAAGTTTCAGGATGAAACGTTAGGCTTGCTCAATGGACGCAATAGCGGATTAAGCGGGTTTTATAACATTATCAGGATGATAGTGTGCAATGGATGCCAGATTGTACGCAAATGATTTGCGACAGGATAGAGTAAGAATTTCATGGATGATATAAGGACACGCTTAGGATGGAGCAGGCTCGGTAAAAGGATAATCGAGTAAGAGGGAAAGTACTTTATTGTACATGGAACATCAAGGATTGAACAAGGATAGAGCAGGAAGCAAGCGATACGTATGGATGGTGCAGGGAGCACATTTATAGCTGGAAAGCTTAACAAGAGATCAAGAGGCCGCGGCAGTTACTGTCGCGGCCTTTCTTTTGCTTTTTTTCCGTGATGACTGGAACTTATCGTTGTTATGTTGTCAAATTGTAAACACTACGATGTTTGAACTTAAGCATGACGTTAGGTTGATATTGGGTTTGATTAAGGAGAAAACATGAAGCTGTTTAAATTAGTGATGGCGATGAGTCTTGGTTTTATTTGCTATAGCGCTAATGCCGAGGTGACTCCAGAGGAGCAACAATGGGTTGAGCAGGCATTAAGCGATATTAATCATAATACCGATGACTCAAATGTACGTTGGCAATACGCACAGCATACGGTGATGCCTGACTTAACACGGATAGAGCAATTTGATGCTTCACAGCCTGAAACACAACGATGGACGTTAGTGTCTGAAAATGGTGAAACACCGGATAAAAAACGTGTAGACAAATATCAACAACATCAACAAGATCTTAATCAAGACAAAGATGAAAACAGTCATGAAGTGGCATTTTCTGATCTTATTGATGTAACCACACTTGTATTTGTTGGTGATGATGACTCCAACCTAGTGTTTAAATTTGTACCCAATATTGAAGAACTCGATAATGAAGCCCTAACTGGCGTGCTTTATTTAGATAAAGCGTCTAAGCAGTTAAGAAAAATTTTGATCAGCAATACCGATGAGTTGAATCCGGCATTTACCGTCACGCTGACTAAATTTGAATTAGAGTTGGTATTTGGTGTTTTTGAAGGTTTAGTGATGCCTGAACATACATCAACCATCATTAACGGTACTGCGGCAATTTTTAAATCTCTTGATAGCATCCAAACGGTGACTTATCTCGATTATAAAGTGATTGATAAGCCTAAAGCCTAATGGCGAGATCGATAATGCATTTCCTTTGTCGGTAAATCGGGTCGACAATAAAAACGCTATTTTGCTCATGAATGGCAAAATAGCGATAAATGAACCTCAACTCGGGAAGAGGTGAGCTTACTCGGTAAAAGCGGCTTGACGTGCCCTTATAATGCTTAAATGAACCTTACTCATTTGACTCACTAGTTGCATTTGCCTGAACCGCAACTTTTACTGCTGCCGCATCCGCCAAATTTACCACTGGCCATAGGGGCATCCATCCATTCTGGTTCTGGAAAAATGGGCCATTCGATTTTTTTTACACGATTACCATGCATTAAAATATGGCCTTGATATTGGTTGAGGCCATCGGTACTAAATTCGAACATAAATGTTGCTTTCCAACAGATACCGGTACTGCCACCGATGCTTGGACGGGCTGACACCATTGCAATAGCGAGCAATTGTACATTTTGTTTTTTACAGGCTTGTTCTGTAAGGGTCCTGCTTAACTCTGCCATTTGTCTTAGCTGCCAAAAAAAAGCCGCTACCACGACTAAAGCAACAATTAATAAAAAATCACTCATCATAGGCTGGTTGCTCTAAATAATCCGCCAATAGCGGTTGCTAATTGAACGCTTCTGTCTGGATGCCTTAAGTCGGCTAATAATCCTTGACGCAAGCTAGGTATTGCCACGATATCAGCAAAAACTTGATTAAAGAAGGGCTGTGGCTGTTTTGCTAGCGCTTCCAAATAGTGTTTACGAATGGCATCATCTTTTAAGGCTAACCAATTACGTGCCGCAATGGTTATTAGCGTGTTGTTGTCTAACCCTCGTTGGTCATTTAACTGATTAATCGCTGTCATACTGTATTGAACATCAGACGCCAATGCCGCTAAATACATAACTTTTATATGATCTTCAGCTTGTTCTAATTGGTTAAATAAATGCTCTGCAAGGCGTTTACCAATATTAATGTGTTCTAAGCATTGGCAAAGTGCGGCTTGCACTTCCATTGGAGCATGATCAAGTGCGTTAATCATGTCATTAAGATGGTTAAATTGATGTGCGCGAACGCAAATATCGGCTAAACCTTGTAAACCCAGTTGTGGCCAAGTGTCTTGTGCTGCTTGACCAGACAAATATTGTGCGGCAAATTCATATTGGCTCGATGCAGCTTGGCCAAGTTGAAGCCTGACTAATGCATTAAATAATGCCAATTTGTGCTGATTAGGCTTAAAGCTAAAAGGATGATTGGCTAATTGCTCTTGCTGCTCATCCGTTAATTCTTGGGTTGGATTACGCCCTAGCGCTTCTAAGATCATCTTAATAAACTGAGTCCGCGGCGCCGGTGATAATAGGCCTTGCTCATCTAACGGTAATTTTACAAACCAAATATAAGGTAATTGCTGTTGTTGCCAAAATACGATAGCAAACTGCGCATGACCTTGAATGGGATAAGGATATGGCGCCAGTAAAGAGTCAATTTGCTGAAAGGCGACCATATCGATATGTTGCACCCGGCGACCTAAATCATATATTTGGAATTGAGTATTTGCGGTCGTTAGAAACTGGCTTAAGGTGGTTATTTCGGTCATGGTGTTGTCACTAAATCAAAGAAGTTGGATGGGTATTCAATTGACTAAATGATATCATATTCCGACTTAGCCTTGATGTTGTTGTTCACTTTTATGCTTTATTTAACCAGTAAAAATCATTTAATTAAATTAGAACAATTGCTTAAGGATTTTCAGCTTTGGTCTGATATTTCACCATCTGTATCTGCTATGACCAGCACGGCGCCATTTTGCTGCGATGTAATGGCATTTGAGCAATGGCTGCAGTTTATTTTCATTCCCAAAATGACTGAGCTTATTGTGCTGCGACAACCTTTGCCAACCAATATGGCCTTGGCTCCAATGGCTGAACATGTGTGGCAAAGTAAGCCCCATGGTAGTGTTATGATTACCCAGCTACAACAATTTGACGCCTTGCTAAGTCAGCGTTAAGCGAACTACCCATAAACGTCATCACATTTGGCCAATACAAAATAAGAAAGTGATAAACATGATCTCAAAAGATAACGATGTTGAATACTCATTGGATAATGATGACTTATGTGATCAAAGAAGCTCAGACGACATTGATGATGCCTCTGCTGCAGACACCGAACACGATGACGACTTACCGCCTCCTCATATCGATATATTATTTGAAGACGAGCATATTGTAGCGATACATAAACCGGCGGGTTTATTAGTTCATCGCAGTTATTTAGCCCGTAGAGAGCGCTTTTTTGCGATGCAGATGACCCGTGATTTGGTGGGGTGCCATGTTTTTCCGGTGCACCGCCTTGATCGACCTACATCTGGAGTGTTGCTGTTTGCTAAATCCAGTGAGGTGGCCCGGCTGTTGTGTGAACAATTTGCCGATCACAGTATTAAGAAGCAATACTTAGCCATCGTTCGTGGCAACATGCATGAGTCTGGTATCTTAGATTATGCCCTTAAACAAGAGTTTGATGATTTGGGCGATAAGCATGTTGATCCCAATAAAGCGGCACAAGAAGCGGTGACGGATTATCAACCATTATTGAATACCGAAATACCTTTTAGTTCAGGTCGCTATCCAACTAGTCGTTACGGATTGGTAAGACTCAGTCCCCACACAGGGCGAAAGCATCAGTTACGTCGCCATATGGCGCACTTACGTCATCCAATAGTCGGTGATACCACCCATGGCGATGGCAAGCAAAATAAGTTTTTTCGTGAGCACTTCCATGTTAATCGCCTATGGCTGATAGCCAAAAGCTTACAGTTTGTGCATCCTGTAACGCAGCAAGCAATGCACATAGAGACGGAACTAGAGTCTGAGTGGTTAGATATTTTCAGCGAGTTTGGCTGGGGTGATGATCAATTATCATCGATACCAAGTATCTTATTAAGCTAATTCATTCGATCAGCCAGCAAGGCTTTGAGTTTTTCAAATTCCGCGATGGGCGGTAAGCTCTCGTGTTGCTTTTGCTCCATGTGGAAATAATAGTTGCGGCGAATGTGGGCGAATTTGTGTTGGAGTTTTAATTTTCGCTTTCTGCTCAGTTGTCGCATCGTCTTGGTTCCGTTACTGCGTTGCTTTATATTAAACCAACCTGCGTTGGGCGGTCCAATTAAACAACATACTATAAAAGACACTTGCGAGAGACCAAAAGAATACAGTAAGGTAAGTTATTAAGACTCAAGGTATTTTATATCGCATTTCATTTAAGGGGAAAGTATACCATGAAAAAGGTCAACGTTGTTTTTGGTACCGTTTATGGTAGTGCACAATTTACAGCTGAAACAGTGACTAAGGCAATTGCAACGTTAGGTTTTACCACTAAACTTTGGCAACCTAATGAATTATCTGGTTTTGTACCTCCTCAAGATGAGCTATTGATTATCGTGTCTTCAACCACTGGCGAAGGGGAGGTACCTGAAGATATTTTTCCTTGGTTTAACGAGCTTAAATCCAGTGCACCGTATTTACCATTATTGCAATACAGCCTAATAGGATTAGGTGATTCAAGTTATGACACTTTTTGCGGGGCTATTAAGCAATTTGATCAATTGTTAACAGAGCTAGGAGCCACACCGCTTACTGAACGATTAGAGATTGATGCCTGTGAAACGATGGAACCAGAAACAGAAGCTAAAAAATGGATAGCCAGTTGGCACAACGCCGTCACATCGGAAAACGTAGTGTAAATTTTATTACCCAGCAGTGGTTTAAGTTTGCCCAGCGCCTAAGCCAGGCGCTATTGATCCCGATTGCGATCTTGCCTGCAGCAGGGGTAATGCTAGGCTTAACTGTCAATCCATTGTCCTTTATTCCGCCAGAATTAAATACTGTGTTGTTTGCAGTAGGTAATCTGGTATTTACTATGATGCCTTTATTATTTAGTGTCGCGGTGGCCATCGGATTTTGTCGAGATCAAGGCATTGCCGCATTTTCTGCCGTGTTTGGTTTTGGGGTGTTTTTATCCACCATGGGTGCCCTGACCGACATATATGGTTTAGTCTCACGGCCACTGTGGGGCATGCAAACTATTGATACCGGTATTGCGGGTGGAATGTTAGTTGGGGCGATCACTTGCCTAGCGGTTAGAATCAGTCAACATGTTAAATTACCGGCTATTTTTTCATTTTTTGAAGGTCGTCGTAGTGCACCCATAATTGTTATTCCTCTGTCTATGGTGCTGGCCTATTTACTGGTCCATGTCTGGCCGCCTTTGTCGCATTTTATTGAAAATCTTTCTGATTGGTCTGTATACCAAGATCCCGCCATTGCGTTTGGTGTTTACGGCACCGTTGAACGTTTATTAATTCCACTCGGATTACATCATATTTGGAATGCGCCATTTTATCTTGAAGTAGGACAGTACATTAACCAAGGCACCGTGGTAAAAGGTGAGGTGGCTCGTTATTTAGCCGGTGATCCGTTGGCGGGAAATCTCGCCGGAGGTTACTTAATTAAAATGTGGGGCTTACCTGCTGCAGCGCTAGCTATTTGGCGTTGCGCAGATAAACCTCAGCGCAATCGGGTTGCAGGGATTATGTTATCTGCGGCTACGGCAAGTTGGTTGACTGGAGTGACCGAGCCAATAGAATTCGCCTTTATGTTTGTCGCGCCCATTCTGTTTATTGTGCATGCATTACTGACCGGTATTGCTTATAGCGTGTGTATTTTACTCGAAGTACATCACAGCATTGTGTTTTCCCATGGCTTAGTCGATTTTAGTTTATTGTTTTCTCGCTCTGCCAATACCCATTGGTTCTGGTTACTTGGGCCGCTGACAGCATTAATCTATTACGCTATCTTCAGGGCCAGTATTTTAGCCTTTAATTTAAAAACACCAGGGCGAATAGAGCCAAGTCATCACCCTGTAGAGCCAAAAGAGAGTTTACGCGCGATGATTTCAGCCTTAGGCGGTCGCGAGAATATTGTTGAGATTAATGCGTGTTTAACCCGCTTACGTATTAGTGTTAATCAAGCTGATTTAATCGATAAAGCGAGATTAATGCGTTTAGGGGCTAAAGGCGTGGTGGTCATGGGCAAAGGCGTGCAAGTGGTCTATGGCACCAAGGCTGAAACACTGCGTAAATTACTGCAAAAATATCTAGACTCTCGACGTTAGCTCGGATGGTTGTAGCATTTTTGATTCACTTGTAGTGCATTTTTGAGGTTTTTGTTTTTAAACAAACCTTTTTTATCTTTTATGAGTCATTCCCATTAAAAACATCCCCCAAATTTGTATTTCAATGGCACACTGTTAGGCCGTCATTTAACAGGAGTTGTACGCGTGAGCCATCAAGATAAAACCATGATTAATCCAGCCAAATTACAGCGAAAAGTGTTGATAACCGATTGTGCTGATGCTCAGGGGTTAATTGCCAAAATCACCAACGTATGTTTCGCTCATCAATTAAATATTATTAAAAACACCGAATTCGTTGACCATACTCAAGGTCGCTTTTTTATGCGCGCAGAGCTTGAAGGCCTGTTTGATGATGAGCGCCTATTAACTGAATTACGTGATGTCTTGCCTGCTCAAAATCGCATGAGGCTAGTCGATACGGGTAAAAAGCGCATTGTTATCATGGTGACCAAAGAAGCGCATTGTTTAGGTGATATTTTAATGAAGTCTTATTACGGCGGCTTAGATGTTGAGATTGCTGCTGTAGTGGGTAATTATGATGTGCTGCAACAATTAACTGAAAAGTTTAATATTCCATTTCATTATGTTAGCCATGAAGGCTTAAATCGCCAGGAACATGAGCAGGCGATGTTAGCGGTGATTAAACCTTATGATACCGACTTTTTAGTGTTAGCTAAATATATGCGAGTGCTAACGCCTGAGTTTGTGTCAGCATTTCCAGATAAAATTATTAATATTCATCATTCGTTTCTGCCGGCTTTTATTGGTGCATCACCTTACAAACAAGCCTGGGATCGCGGTGTTAAAATCATCGGTGCCACCGCTCATTTTGTGAACAACAATCTTGATGAAGGGCCTATTATTAAACAAGATGTGATTTCGGTTGACCACAGCTTTAGCGCTGAAGAGTTAGCTCATAATGGCCGTGATGTTGAAAAAAGTGTATTAAGCAAAGCATTGCAATTAGTTCTCAACGAGCAAGTTGTGGTGTACGGTAATAAGACCGTAGTATTTTAAAATAAAGTGTTTTAAAGCACAGCATCTAAATCATAGCATTGCAGCAATAACATTTTTAACCAAGATGATTTACAGACTCAAACAATCGCTTTTTAGGATTAGTATTTAAAAATAGACTAAAAATTCATTGCGTTGCAATGACGGTACTCGATGTTTGACTAGGCTTCAGGGGGGAGGCATTGCAACTCTCTTATTAATGGTCATTTAACGCTTATTAATGTTGATAGACTCATTTTTAGATGCATTTTAGCGCCTAGAGCCGCATCCCTGCGGCGCTATAGATTATGAATTTAGCTTGGTGATTTATAGGGGTAAATATTGGCTTAGGTGTATATGGGTTAATACGGATTGTCTTCATTGTTAGGTGGTTAAGGGTTATTACAAGTATTATTGTTAATAGCGAACATCATATAAAGGCTGGGTCTCACCTAGATAAGCTAAGTCACGAATGCTGACATGAGCTTCGGCATAGGGCGCAATTAAACGGGCTGTTTTATCGGCATTGCGACTAAGGGTAAATTGATGAAAACTTTCGCCGTTACAAACGAGGCGAGGAAAGATCCTAGCCTTATTGATACGATAGCTTTTCATTGTGTCATTAAATTGGAATACCTTATTGCTAGCGCCAGCTTTACAGACGGCAATTAAGGTGTTTTCTACATTGGGATCCATAGCAGCTTGGCTGTTCATTGACCAAAGTGATAAGGATAAGGCTGTAAGTACGATAATAGTTTTCATAGTGACTCCTTTACCTAACCTTTAAAGTAAAGGCCATTTTCACCTAGAAATGAAGTGTAATTGGTGTCACTTTGTGTAACAAACCCCCCTCAGTTCGACAAAATGTAACTGGGAGTAACAAATCGTGTCGCATTCAGAGTGTCGCCACATAACTAGTTGAAAGAAAAGGGCTTATTTTTTATTATCATGTTTTTTCTAGTGAATAAAAGCTAATTGTATGAAAAGGCTCAATAATTCATTGAGCCTTATTATTTCATCAAAGATCAATTAATCAACGATCCGTAATAGTTCATTGATCCCGACTTTACCACGGGTTTTCGCATCGACCTTTTTAACAATAATCGCCGCATATAAGCTGTAAGTGCCACAAGCCGATGGCAAGTTACCTGATACCACAACCGATCCTGCTGGAATGCGACCATAATGCACTTGGCCGGTTTCGCGATCAAAAATTCGGGTGCTTTGACCAATGTAAACGCCCATTGAAATCACGCTACCTTCTTCAACCACCACACCCTCAACGATTTCGCTGCGAGCGCCAATAAAGCAGTTGTCTTCAATGATGGTTGGGCCAGCTTGTAACGGCTCTAATACACCACCGATCCCAACCCCACCAGATAAGTGAACGTTTTTACCAATCTGTGCGCAGGAACCAACCGTTGCCCATGTATCAACCATAGTGCCTTCATCAACATAAGCGCCTAAGTTAACGTAAGATGGCATTAATACAGTATTTTTACCGATAAATGAGCCTTTACGAACGGTTGCGGGTGGCACAACACGGATCCCTTCTGCTTTAAAACGAGCTTCGTCATAATCGGCAAATTTCTGCGGGACTTTGTCGAAATACTTGGTGTCACCACCGTCAATCACGCTGTTATCAAAGATGCGAAAAGACAGTAGTACGGCTTTTTTGAGCCATTGGTGGACATGCCATTCACCAGCAATTTTTTCTGCAACACGAACTTGGCCTTTATCGAGCATATTGATCACGGTTTCAACATCGGCGCGAACACTTGGTTCTACGTTAGATGGTGAGATGTTTTGACGTGTTTCGAATGCTGTTTCAATGCGTTGGCGTAAAGCCTCCATTGTTTTCTCCCGGTATTAAATGATTAGTAGCATAATAGTAAGGTTAAAAATTAGTTAGATGATTTTAGTGCAAGTGTTAGCGCAGCAGACAATTGCTGTTGTTGTTGCTCATCTAGGGCTGAAGCACTTTGGTTTTGTAAAATAAAAAAGTCTTCTGCACGTTCACCAATAGTGGTAATTTTAGCCGCCAATAGTGTCACATTACAACGATAGAGAATGTCACCGACTTTGGCCAATAGGCCAGGCGTGTCTAAGGTGATTAATTCCATCATACTTGTACCATGGCGAGCACTGGGTAAGAAACTCACATGAGTGGCAACATTAAAAGGTTTCATGATCCGGGCTAATTTTCTAAACTTCGGCAGTTTTGGGTTTTCAGTAGCCAAGGCTTTTTCGAGTGCTTTACGGATACTTTGAATGCGCGATAATTGGATAATCGGTTCGCCATCTTGTTCTAAAATCACAAAGGTGTCGAGTGCATAATCATCTTTTGATGTCATGATGTTAGCGTCATGAACATTGATATTTTTATTGTCTAAAACCGTCATCACGGTGGCAAAAAGTTTGGGTTTATCTTTGCTGTAGACAAAGAGTTCTGTACCACCTCGAGTGGTATGCTTTGACATTAACACTAATGGCTCGTCGTGATGATGTTTTAAAATGGCTTCTGCGTGCCAAGCCACTTGAGTCGGTTGATGGCGTAAAAAGTATTCTGCTTTGAAACGTGTCCAGAGTGCATCCATGTCTTTTTCTTTTAGGCCACGACGAATAAGTTCTTTTTTAGCTTTGGCTTGGATCTCTTTAACTCGCGCTTTAACATCGACTGGTTTTTCTTTACCCCGAGCTAATACTCTTTGGGTTGAAAAATACAAATCGCGCAGCAATGATCCTTTCCAATTATTCCACGTTTTCTCATTGGTGGCACAGATGTCGGCGACAGTGAGGCAATATAAATAACTTAAATGCGCTGCGTCGCGGACTTTTTCAGCAAACAGTGCAACCACTTCTGGATCGGAAATATCTCTGCGTTGAGCTGTGATCGACATCACGAGGTGATTTTCAACTAACCATGCCACTAAACGTCCGTCATGGTCATTCATGCCATGTAATTTACAGAAATCGATGGCATCTTTTGAGCCTAATTTGCTGTGATCGCCGCCACGGCCTTTGGCAATATCATGAAAAATTGCCCCGAGTACCAATAAACCTCTTTTCGGTAATTGATTAATTAAGATGGCGCCCAGTGGGAATTCATCTTTTTGTTCAACGTGTGAAAATCGGTCAATATTGAGCAGTAATCTATGGGTGTGTTCATCAACGGTATAGGCATGAAATAAATCAAATTGCATCTGGCCTTCAATCTTGCGCCAAGCCGGTAAGTAAGACGATAAAATACCGTGTTGGTGCATTAATGAAAATGCAGCAATACCTCGTGGATGTTTTAGGATCTCCATAAACACTTTTCGACACGCGGGGTTTTCCTGTAAGGGTGATGTTAGTGATCTACGAGTATTACGCAATAATCTTAACGTGGGCGCATAGATTTCTTGGATATTGGAATTTTTAGCCACCAGTAGAAATAAACGTAATATTTCTTCGTTATGACAGCTAAACAAATCGTCATCCAACACTTCGATATAACGACCTCGACGTTGATAAACCTCACTAATGGGCTGTATTTCTAACGCTTGAGTGTGACCTAATGTGGCGCGCTTAAACAATTGCAGCAGCATCTGATTAAGCTCCATCACGCGGCGCACCGTGCGATAGTAGCGTTTCATCATCTGCTCGACGGCTAATTGGGTTGCATCTTCGTAACCTAATAAACTGGCGATTTGTCGTTGTAAATCGAACAATAAACGGTTTTCGTTACGATTAGCGGTGATGTGGAGTGCAAAACGGATTTCCCAGAGAAAATTTTGGCATTCCAGTAATTCAGCTAATTCGGCTGGCGCTAGAAAATCGTGCTCGACTAAATCTTCTAATTTAGCAGCATCAAAATGGCGCATCGCGACCCATGCTATGGTCTGAATATCGCGTAATCCGCCAGGGCAGGTTTTAATGTTAGGTTCTAAATCAAAGGCACTGGCTTTACTGTGGCGCGCGGTTTGTTCATCTTTCTTGGCGTTATAAAAGTCATAAGAGGGCCAAAAGTCTTGTTGACGGACGGCGTCATATAACACGTCAAATAGGAATTCACTGCCGGTGAGTAATCTGGCTTCGATCAGATTGGTCGCAATGGTGATGTCTGCTTTGCCTTGCTCAATGGTTTGCGAGATAGTGCGAACACTGTGGCCTATCTCAAGCCCAGTATCCCAAAGATAAGTAATAAGTTGACTCAGCTGGTTTTCAATCTCTGGCGATAGTTGTTCATCGTCAACTAAAAACAGTAAGTCAATGTCTGAATGTGGATGCAGCTCACCACGGCCATAGCCGCCAACGGCAACGAGGGCAAGATGACCATTATTTAATGAGAAATCTTGCCAAGCTTGCGTCAGTAAAGCATCAACAAATTGACAACGGTGTTTAACAATATCAACAATAGGATGTTTTGCTGTGTATTGCTCAACTAAGCGCTGGTTTAAGTCAATTAATGCGTTTTTGGCGGCCAGCGCAGTATTCATTGATGTCCTTACTAATTTAAGTCTTTAGTGGTTAATGATCCGTGGGAAGTCTTCTTCTTCACGCAAAGTTAACACTTCTACACCGGTTTGGGTCACTAACAGTGTATGTTCCCACTGTGCTGAATTCTTACCATCAGAGGTCGTGACCGTCCAATTATCATTTTTATCCAATACTGTAGTATGACGACCAGCATTGATCATTGGCTCGATCGTAAAGCACATACCCGGTCTTAGCACGATTTTATCATTATTCTTATAATGAACAACTTGAGGTTCTTCGTGGAACCCTGTGCCAATACCGTGACCACAATAATCTTGTACGATGGAGTACTTATCAAGCCCTGTTTTGCTTGTCTTAATGAATTTTTCGATGGTTGTGCCAATTTCACCTAATTTTAAACCAGGTCGTACTTTACGAATGGCTAAATACAAGCTTTCTTGGGCAATGCGACTCAAACGTTTGTCTTTTGCTGACACTTCGCCGATTAAAAACATTTTTGAGCTATCACCATGATAACCGTCTTTGATGACAGTAATATCAAGGTTGATCATATCGCCATCTTTTAAGACGTATTCACAAGGGATACCGTGGCAGACGACTTCGTTAACCGAGGTACAAATAGACTTCGGAAATCCGTGGTAATTCAATGGCGCAGAAATAGCCCCTTGTTCTTCGGTATATTGAGCACAAATCTCATTTAATTCATTTGTGGTCACTCCTGCCTTAACATGTGGGGCCACTATTTCTAATACTTGCGCCGCTAATTTACCCGCTGCACGCATCTTTATTATTTCGTCTGCATTTTTGATCACAATACTCATGAAAACTCTCTATCCTTTGACGGTCAAAATAGGCATGTTTTATCCAAGGTTTTACGGCAAAAAGTTGTATTTACATGCCGTTTATGGTATAAAGCGCGCCGTTATGTGTAAAATCGTTGTTGTACGGTTCGAGTTAATATGATGTCAATCGCGGCTTTTTTAAGCTAGATATACATCTTGTTCGGCAAATCGTAAAATATTGCGGTCATTATACATGGCAATTAACTTAAATACTAAATCACACACGTATCGACACATTTTTCGGGGTGCTTTCTCATTCTTAACGGAAGTTAGAAAGTCGAGACATGGGATGCGTGGAGGTCTAACCCCTTACATTAAGGTATATACAATGACTACTGTTTCAATGCGCGACATGCTACAAGCTGGTGTTCACTTCGGTCACCAAACTCGTTACTGGAATCCTAAGATGAAGCCTTTCATCTTCGGCGCTCGTAATGGTGTACACATCATCAACCTTGAGCATACCGTGCCAATGTTCAACGAAGCTTTAGCTTTCATTAGCAACATTGCTTCTAAGAAAGGTAAAGTATTATTCGTAGGTACTAAGCGCGCTGCCGGCGAAGCTATCAAAGCATCTGCACTTTCTTGTGATCAGTACTATGTTGATCACCGTTGGTTAGGCGGCATGTTAACTAACTGGAAAACTGTTCGTCAGTCAATCAAGCGTCTTAAAGAGCTAGAAAGTCAGTCTGTAGACGGTACTTTCGACAAGTTAACTAAGAAAGAAGCGCTAATGCGTACTCGCGAATTAGACAAGTTAGAAAAGTCTTTAGGCGGAATCAAGAACATGGGCGGTTTACCTGACGTATTATTCGTTATCGGTGCTGACCATGAGCATATCGCTATTAAAGAAGCAAACAACCTAGGTATCCCAGTTGTTGCAGTTGTTGATACTAACTCTGCACCAGATGGTGTTAACTATGTCGTTCCAGGTAACGACGATGCGATGCGTGCTATCCGTTTGTACACTTCTACTGTTGCTGAAGCGGCTAATGCTGGCCGTGGTCAAGATTTAGCGGTACAAGCAGAGCAAGACGGTTTCGTAGAAGCTGTTTAATAAGGCGTGATGGTTTCCATCCCCCTTATTTGCCAATAAGATAATTGGTGAGCAGGGGCCAATCGGCCCCTGTTTTATAAATGCAATATTAGTCGAATTAAATTAGAGGATTTAACAATGGCAATTACTGCTGCCCAAGTTAAAGAACTTCGTGACCGCACTGGCGCTGGCATGATGGACTGTAAGAATGCACTGACTGAAACTGACGGTGACATCGAACTAGCAATTGATAACATGCGTAAAAGCGGCGCCGCGAAGGCTGCTAAAAAATCAGGTAACATCGCTGCTGACGGTACAATTCTAATCAAGAATGGCGACGGTTTCGCTGCACTATTAGAAGTTAACTGCCAAACTGATTTCGTTGCAAAAGATTCAAACTTCCTAGCATTCGCTAACTCAGTGTTAGACGTTGCTGCTGCATCTAAAGTTACTATCGAAGACTTAAAAACACAGTTTGAAGAAACGCGTGTTGCGCTAGTAACTAAAATCGGTGAAAACATCAACGTTCGTCGCGTTGAGTATATCGAAGGTGCAAACCTAGCATCTTACCGTCACGGTGATCGTATTGGTGTTGTTGTAGCCGGCGAAGCTGATGAAGAAACGCTAAAGCACATCGCAATGCACGTTGCTGCTTCTAAGCCAGATTTCGTTAACCCTGAAGATGTTCCTGCTGAACTTGTAGCAAAAGAGCAAGCGCTTCAAATCGAAATCGCGATGAATGAAGGCAAGCCTGCTGAAATCGCTGAGAAGATGGTTTTCGGTCGTATGAAGAAGTTCACTGGTGAGATATCTCTTACTGGTCAAGCTTTCATCATGGAACCTAAGAAAACGGTTGGCGAAATTCTTAAATCGAAAGGCGCTAAAATAACCAATTTCGTTCGTTTAGAAGTGGGTGAAGGTATCGAGAAAAAAGCAGAAGATTTTGCTGCTGAAGTAGCTGCACAAATTGCAGCGACTAAAAAAGCGTAATCGCTTTTATCTAAATACCCTAAGACCGCAGCAACCGCTGCGGTTTTGTTATGATCAGGATGAAAATTATGAGCACCAATCCAAAACCGGCGTTTAGACGCATTCTGCTTAAATTAAGCGGTGAAGCATTAATGGGTGAAGAAGGCTTCGGCATTGACCCAAAAGTACTTGATCGTATGGCACAAGAAGTGAAAGAGCTTGTTGAACTTGGAATTCAAGTTGGTGTGGTTATTGGTGGTGGTAATCTATTTCGTGGCGAAGGCTTAGCAAAAGCAGGCATGAACCGCGTAGTGGGCGATCACATGGGTATGTTAGCAACCGTAATGAATGGCTTAGCCATGCGTGATGCCTTGCACCGTGCATATGTTAATGCCCGCCTTATGTCTGCTATCCCGCTCAAAGGTGTATGCGATGACTACACCTGGACAGAAGCAATTAGTTTATTAAAGTCTGGTCGAGTGGTGATTTTTGCCGCGGGTACCGGTAATCCATTTTGTACAACGGATTCTGCAGCATGTCTACGTGGTATTGAGATTGAAGCTGAAGTGGTACTAAAAGGTACTAAAGTAGATGGTGTATACTCTGCAGACCCGATGAAAAACCCTGAAGCGGTTAAATATGAAACGCTTACTTTTGCGGAAGTCCTTGAATCAGAATTAAAAGTAATGGATCTTGCTGCATTTACTATGGCGCGTGATCATAATATGCCTATTCTTGTCTTCAATATGAATAAGCCAGGTGCACTTCGCCGGGTGATTATGGGTGAACAAGAAGGTACGATTATTAGCAGTAAAAAACCTGCTTAATCACAGACACAAAAAATATTACATTATATAATTTAAATGTTTGAGCCGTTTTATTGCATGTGTCATTCTTAGGCTAATGCTCAGACACAGATGAATTTGTGACAAAAAGGAAATTATTGTGATTGATACTATTATGTTAGATGCGCGTGAGCGTATGAGTAAATGCGTTGAGTCTACTAAAAACCAAATGGCGAAAGTTCGCACCGGTCGTGCACACCCAAGTTTATTAGATTCTATTCAGGTTTCTTGCTATGGCTCTACGTCACCCCTTAATCAAGTGGCTAACGTGGGTGTAGAAGACTCTCGTACATTAACTGTAAACGTGTTCGATAGATCGATAGTTCAATCGGTAGAAAAAGCAATCATGAGCTCTGATTTGGGCTTAAACCCGATGACTGCCGGTGCAACGCTACGTATTCCGTTACCTTCGTTAACTGAAGAACGTCGTAAAGACTTCATCAAAGTGGTCCGTAACGAAGCAGAAAACGGCCGTATTGCTATTCGTAACGTGCGTCGTGATGCGATCAGTGAAGTCAAGAAGCTTGAAAAAGCCAAAGACTGTACTGAAGATGATGTTCGTCGTAGTGAAGATGAAGTGCAAAAGCACACTGATTCATCTATCAAAAATATTGATCAAATTCTAGCAACGAAAGAAAAAGAGTTGATGGAAGTATAATCTGTCAATTTAGACGCTAGAGTTAACACGCCGTGTAAGGGTATACTACACGGCGTTTGTTTTTATAAAGGATTGTCGTAGATGTCTTCTACAGTTGAGTTTGAATCAGACCCTAAAGCCGATTCGGAGTTAATGACTTCGCAATTGCTGCCAGGACAATTATCTGATGCGGTAAAACAATCTCTGCCTAAGCATGTTGCGATTATTATGGACGGCAATGGCCGCTGGGCACAACTGCAGGGTAAAGCGCGGGTTTTTGGTCATAAAGCGGGTGTTAAAGCGGTGCGTCGTGCGGTAAGTACTGCAAGTCAACTTGGTATTGAATCATTAACCTTGTTTGCATTTTCCAGTGAAAATTGGCGCCGACCAGATAAAGAAGTCAGTTTGCTAATGGAACTGTTTTTTACAGTGTTACAACGTGAATTAAAATTACTCGACAAAAACCAAGTTAAGCTCAATATTATTGGTGATATCAGTCGCTTTTCGCCTCGCTTGCAAAAGCAAATTGCGTCGGCTCAAGACAAAACGGCTGCCAATACCGGTTTGATATTAAATGTGGCGGCGAACTATGGCGGACGTTGGGATATCTTGCAAGCAGCACAAAAATTAGCCGAAAAAGTTGAAAGTGGTGAAATCAGCAGCAGTCAGATGACTGAAGAAGCATTAAATGAACATTTGTGCATGCAAAGTCAGAGCGAAGTTGATTTAATGATCCGAACTGGCGGTGACTACCGCATTAGTAATTTTGTATTATGGCAGGCCGCCTATGCCGAGTTTGTGTTTACTGACACTCTATGGCCTGACTTTGATGAGCAAGCATTTCGAAATGCCATTGCCATTTTTGCCCGTCGGCAGCGCCGTTTTGGTTTGACCGGGAGTCAAATTGAAGAGATACGCGCAATATAAATCTTAAGAGGATTAGTTTCTTGCTAAAACAACGAATAATAACAGCATTGTGGTTAATCCCAATTGTACTCGGGGCTATATTTTTACTATCAGCAAATGTGTTTGCTTGGGTGTTAGTGCCAGTGTTTTTAATTGCAGCAAAAGAGTGGGGCAGTTTTATTGACCCAAGCTGTAATGTCACCCAGTGGTCTTTTACCGCGACACTCGGTCTTTTACTCATAGCGCTTAATTTAGCTGTACCCATTGATGTGTTGTGGTTTAAAGGGCAATTACACCCTATGTACCTTGCCATTATCACTATCGGTGTATTTTGGTGGATAGTCAGCAGCGTATTGGTGTTTAGTTTTCCTAAAAGTGCCAAAATATGGAAAGACAGCCCAATGTTGAAATCCATGTTTGGCCAGTTAACACTCATACCGTGTTTTGCCTCTTTGATCGCGCTTAAATCATTAAGCAGCAACGTTCACCCCTATTATGGTGGTGCATTAGTGTTTCTTGTCATGCTAGTGGTTTGGGCTACGGATACGGGGGCTTATTTTGCTGGCCGTAAGTTAGGTAAGCATAAATTGATGCCGAGTGTGAGCCCAGCTAAAACACTTGAGGGCTTAGTGGGTGGCTTAATTACCACTATGGTTGTGGTTGCGGGTATTATGTATGTCGCGCCAGAACAAGAGTTAGGCTTGCTCATTGTGGTCACGTTAGTCACTGCGCTGGCATCTGCTTTTGGCGATTTGTCTGAAAGCATGTTTAAACGTGCTGCTAACATTAAAGATTCAGGCTCTATTTTACCTGGTCACGGTGGTGTTTTGGATCGTATCGACAGTTTAACCGCAGCACTGCCAGTATTTACCTTTATCTATATCACCCTGTGGATGTAATACCAATGCAGAATATAGTGATTTTAGGGGCAACAGGCTCAATAGGTGCAAGCACTTTAAGCGTGATTGTAAATAACCCTACCGATTTTCATGTCCATGGATTAGTGGCCAATGCCAGTGTTAATAAAATGCTGGCCTTGTGCATCACCCATCAGCCTGAATATGCTCATATGGTGGCCGAGAGCGCTGCTATGCAGCTGAAAGCATTATTACCTAAAAACTGCATTACTCAAGTGACGACAGGGGCTGAGGCTCTGAACGCGTTAGTGACAGACAGTCGCACTGATACCGTTATGGCGGCCATTGTTGGTGCTGCTGGTTTAGTGCCGACATTTGATGCCGTTAAAGCGGGTAAACGGGTGTTGTTAGCCAACAAAGAAGCATTAGTGATGTCGGGTGAGTTATTTATGCACACGGCTAGAGCATCGGGAGCAACCGTTTTACCTGTCGACAGCGAGCATAATGCGATTTTTCAATGTTTACCGACTAATGTACAAGCCCAGTTAGGCTATTGCGATCTGACTGCCAATGGCATCTCACATATTTTATTAACCGGTTCTGGTGGGCCGTTTTTAAACACTGATTTAACCACCCTGAGTGCGATGACGCCTGCTCAGGCGTGTAATCACCCTAATTGGTCTATGGGACCTAAAATCTCTGTTGATTCAGCCACTATGATGAATAAAGGTTTAGAGTTTATCGAAGCCCGCTGGCTATTTAACACGCAGGCTGAACAACTCAAAGTGGTCATTCACCCGCAAAGCGTGATTCATTCAATGGTGCAGTACCGAGATGGCTCTGTTATTGCGCAAATGGGTAACCCCGATATGCGTACACCCATTGCTCATTCTATGAGCTATCCGCAAAGAATTGACGCTGGCGTTGAACCTTTAGACTTTTTCAAAGTCGGACAATTAAGCTTTTGTGAACCTGACTTCAGTCGTTTTCCCTGTTTGCGTTTAGCCATGCAAGCCTGTGAACAAGGGCAAGAAGCCACCACAGTATTAAATGCTGCTAACGAAGTTGCCGTTGATGCTTTCTTAAAGGGTCAGATCCGTTTTACTGATATTGCAACTATAAACGCACGTTGTTTAGACCAGGTACAACAAACTCGCTTAGCCAGTATTGACGATATTTTACAGTTAGATGCACAAACACGCACGACAGCAATGTCTGCCATTAAAGCACTTAATTAGTTCAGAGGAATAATGATAGATTTTTTTTGGAGCTTAGGTTCTTTTATTGTCGCTTTAGGTATTTTGATTACCGCACACGAATATGGCCACTTTTGGGTTGCCCGTCGCTGTGGTGTTAAAGTCGAGCGCTTCTCTATTGGTTTTGGCAAAGCGATTTGGCGCAAAGTGGGTAAAGATGGCACTGAATATGTTGTCGCCATGATCCCACTCGGTGGCTATGTCAAAATGCTCGATGAGCGCGTTGAAGAGGTGCCTGAACATCTACTTGATCAAGCGTTTAACCGTAAAACAGTGTGGCAGCGTATTGCGATTGTGTCAGCAGGCCCCATTGCTAACTTTATTTTTGCTATTTTGGCCCTATATGTCATGTACCTTATTGGTACTCCGTCGATAAAACCGGTCATTGACAGTACCAAGTTAGATAGCCCTGCCAGTGTTATTCGCTTGGTTGAGCCGCAACAGATTATGGCAGTATCAGGACGCAAGGTACGCACTTGGCAAGAGGTTAACTTAGCCTTAGTCGGTCATATTGGTGACGACAGTATTGAGTTAACCTTGGCGCCACTATCTGAATTATCAGGCATGGATATGCCGGCTCGCACCGTAAAACTTGATACCCGCCAGTGGGCATTTGATCCCGAAAAAGAATCTCCTATAACCTCATTAGGTTTGGGTATTTTTCGCCCTGGGATCGATCCAACCATTGCCGCAGTCAGTAAAAACAGTGCGGCAGAGCAAGCAGGTATTAAAGTTGGCGATAAATTAGTCAACATTAATGACACGCCATACAGCGATTGGAATACGTTTGTTGATGTGGTACAAAGCTCTGCTAACAAAAATATTAATATGACATTGATACGTCAAGGTGAACTCATCAATGTTAATGTTGTGCCAAAAGCACAACAAAATTCTGACGGTGAGACTATCGGGATTGTTGGAATTAGCCCAACTCAAGACCAATGGCCTGATAATATGCGCTTTGAGCTTGAGTATGGCATAGTAGATTCGGTTATTGCTGCAGCTGACAAAACGTGGCAACTCGTTGTCGTCAGCTTTAAGATGATCGGGAAATTATTTACCGGCGATGTATCGGTGAAAAATCTTAGTGGTCCTATTTCGATTGCACAAGGCGCAGGCGCCAGTGCAAGTTACGGCTTAGTGTACTTTCTAGGTTTTATTGCGCTCATCAGCGTTAACTTAGGCATTATTAACTTAATGCCTCTGCCAGTGCTCGATGGTGGACACTTGCTGTATTACTTTATAGAAGTGATTACTGGTAAGCCTGTACCCGAAAAGGTGCAGGAAATAGGTTTCAGGTTTGGCGCAGCTTTGCTGCTAATGTTGATGGGTGTAGCCTTATTCAACGATTTTGCCCGACTCTGAGCAAGGACAGACTAATAATTAGAAGTGCTCTATGAGATTTAATAAAATTTTTGCCTCGATGTTATTCGTCGGCGCGTCTTTTTCAGGGAATGGTTGGGCAGAGTCTTTCCAACCTTTTGAAGTGACCGACATCCAAGTAGAAGGTCTGCAACGAGTTGCTCTCGGTGCAGCACTATTGAGTTTACCTGTGAAAGTAGGTGACACGGTAGATGAAGTTAAATTACAGCAAGCGATTAAGAGCCTTTACGGTTCAACCAATTTTGAAAACATCAGTGTCAGTCATGAAGACGGTATACTTTTTGTCACGGTTAAAGAGCGTCCTACTATCAGTATTATCTCGTTTGAAGGTAATAAAGATATCAAAGACGAACAGTTACAAGAAAGTCTTGACGGTTCTGGTGTTAAAGCGGGCGAATCACTTGATAGAACCATGTTGTCAGGCATTGAAAAAGGCTTGCAAGATTTCTATTACGGTGTGGGCAAATACGGCGCCAAAGTTGAAGCGCAAATCATCAACTTACCTCGTAACCGTGTTGAGCTTAAATTTAAGTTTACCGAAGGTTTAGCGGCTGAAATTCGCCAAATTAACGTGGTAGGTAACACAGTGTTTTCTGACTCTGAGCTCATCAGCATGATTGAGCTTAAAGACTATGTGGCATGGTGGGATTTATTTGGTGAGCGTCGCTACCAAAAGCAAAAGTTACAAGCTGACTTAGAAACAATCAAAACCTATTACCATAATCAAGGCTATATTCGTTTTGAAGTCACCTCAACACAAGTGGCGATGACACCGGACCGTAAAGGTTTGTACATCACTATTAATGTGGATGAAGGCGAAACGTACAAGGTAAAAGAAGTTAACTTAATTGGTGACCTTATGGGCCGCGAAGAGTTAATGAAAGCTATTTTGCCAATCAAAGCAGGCAATATGTACAACGGTGCCGATGTAACATTCACCGAAGAAATGTACAGTAAATATCTTGGCCGTTTTGGTTATGCTTATCCTGAAGTGAAAACCTATCCTGAAATTGATGATGAATCCAAAGAAGTGGTACTCAACATCAATATCAAGCCAGGTAAGCGTGTTTATGTTCGCTCAATTAACTTTACCGGTAACACGGTAACCAAAGACGAAGTACTGCGTCGCGAATTACGTCAAATGGAAGGGGCGTGGTTGAATTCTGCTCAGATTGAGCAGTCTAAACTTCGCCTTAACCGTTTAGGTTATTTTGAAACCGTTGATGCCGAAACAATTCAAGTGCCAGGCAGTGACGATTTAGTCGATGTGGCCATCGCAGTAAAAGAGCAGCCATCAGGTTCGTTTAACGCCGGTGTGGGTTATGGTACTGAATCAGGTGTGAGCTTGCAGTTTGGGGTTGAACAAAATAACTTCCTTGGTACAGGTAACCAAGCGGGTATTAGTATCAATACTAATAAATACTCGCGCAGTGCTAACTTGTCTTTCACCAATCCATACTTTACTAAAGATGGTGTGAGTTTAGGCGGCAGTGTGTATTGGAACGAATTTGATGCCAACGAGGCTAACCTTGAGCGCTATAAGAATCAATCTTATGGTGTTGCATTAAACTCAGGATTTCCGATTAATGAATCCAACCGTTTAAACGGTGGTATTGGTTATCGTCATAATACTATTTCAGAAATATCGGCTTATGAACAAGCATTGCGTTTCTATAATGTGTATCGTGAAACGGATGATGCAAACTCAGACTTAAGCTTTGATAACTTTGAATTGAATGCCGGTTGGTATCGCAGCACACTTAACCGTGGTACGTTCCCGACAGACGGTTCATCGCAACGTTTAAGCGGTAAAATGACCGTACCGGGTTCTGATTTGCAGTACTTTAAAACGGATTTTGACACCAATTTCTACTTCCCGCTGACACCTCAACATGGGTTTGTATTTTTGGCTCGCGCCCGTTTAGGTTATTCAAACGGTTATGGTCAATTTAACGACAACGATCAAATCTTACCGTTCTGGGAAAACTATTACTCTGGTGGTAGCAGCTCGTTACGTGGCTTTAAGTCGAACTCAGTCGGTCCACGTTCGTTCTATTTATATCGTGGTAGTGAACAATGTGCTCCGGACGTTTCTGGTGATGGTTGTAGTTTGCCGGGTGATCCTAATACGATTCAGGTGAGCCAAGGTCGCTCGATTGGTGGTAATGCGATTGCGACAGCCAGCTTTGAAATGATCGTGCCGACGCCGTTCCTCGATGAAGCATACACTAACTCAGTGCGGACCAGTTTCTTCGTCGATGCCGGTAACGTATGGGATACCGAGTTCGATTATGATTCGTATCGCACTCTGCCAGCGGATCAGTTTATTAAGTTAGAAGATTATAGTGATCCTGAGCGCATACGTGCCTCGTGGGGTATGAGCGTACAGTGGTTATCGCCAATGGGTCCTATGGTATTCAGTTTAGCTTGGCCACTCAAAGAGTATGAAGATGATGAGACAGAGATTTTCTCATTCAATATTGGCAAAACGTTCTAAAACAAATACACTCGGCATGTTTAGCTGATAACGACAATTTTAACAAGGAGTCTACTTTGAAAAAGATGGTAAATCGCGCATTAATTACATTGGCATTATTTGCTACCCCTATGCTAGCCCAAGCGGAAAAACTCGCGGTGGTTGATATGGGTGAGGTGTTTGAACAGCTGCCACAGCGCGAACAAATTTCTAAATCATTAAAAGCTGAGTTTGGTGATCGTGTTGCTGAAGTCCAAAAAATGCAGGAGGAAATGCGTTCTTTGGTCGAAAAGCAACAACGTGACGGCGCCTTAATGAGCGACACACAAAAGACTGATTTAGTCCGTAAAATGGAATCATTAAAATCTGAATTCCAATTAAAAGGCAAAGCATTAGACGAAGACATGCGTCGTCGTCAAGGTGAAGAGCAAAACAAGCTATTAGTTCTAGTTCAAAAAGCCATTAATACCATTGCTGATAAAGAAAAATACGACATGGTGCTGCAACGTGGCGCAGTTATTTTTGTTAAGCCAGAAGCTGACATTAGCAGCAAAGTGGTAGAAGCCTTAAGCAAAGGCAAATAATAAGTATGCAGAAAGTGACTTTAAAAGAGCTTAGCCAATTATTGGGCGCAACGGTTAAAGGTGATGGATCACTGGAAATTACTAGTGTAGCCACCCTTGAACATGCAATCCAAGGTCAACTCTCTTTTTTAGCCAATAGTAAATACCGTGCTCAGCTTGAGGCAACTCAAGCTAGTGCGGTATTGCTAAGCGAAAAAGAAGCAAGTGGTTATCATGGTAACGCCCTGATTGTTAGCGATCCTTACGTGGGGTTTGCTCGAGTAGCGCAATTACTTGATACCACCCCAAAAGAAACGCCTGGTATTCATCCTTCGGCCCAAATAGATGCATCAGCCAATTTAGGTGACGGTGTGGCTATCGGTGCAAATGCGGTGATTGGCGCCAAGGTTATTTTGGGTGAAAATGTTCAGATTGGTCCAGGTTGCGTCGTAGGTGAAGCCAGTATTATTGGTTCAGATTCACGCCTTTGGGCGAATGTTACCGTTTATCATAATGTACATATTGGCCACAATTGCATCATTCATTCCGGTTCTGTTATTGGTTCGGATGGATTTGGGTATGCAAATGAGCGCGGTAATTGGATTAAAATCCCCCAAACAGGTGGCGTGCGCATAGGTAATTATGTCGAAATAGGTGCATGCACCAGTGTTGATCGTGGCGCGCTGTCGCACACCGAGATACACGATGGTGTGATCATCGACAATCAAATTCAAATTGCACATAATGTCATCATTGGGCAAAACACCGCAATTGCAGGTGGGTCTATAATTGCAGGGAGTTCTACCATAGGTAAATACTGCATTATTGGTGGTGGTAGTGCTGTTGCTGGACATCTCAGTATCGCTGACGGTGTACATGTTAGCGGAGGAACCAATGTGACTAGCATCATTCGCGATAAAGGTGTGTATTCGTCCGCGACTGTCGCAATGGAAAACAAACTGTGGCGTCGGAACACGGTGCGCTTTCGTCAATTAGATGAACTATTTAACCGCGTGAAAACCCTCGAGAAAAGTGCTAAGGGCACAGAATAATTGTAATTCGGCCTTATTAAAGGAATGTAGTGTGTCAAATCAATTAAACACCATGGATATTAAAGAGATACTTAAATATCTACCTCATAGATATCCATTTTTGTTGATTGATCGTGTATTGGATTTTACCGTGGGTGAGCAATTACATGCGATTAAGAATGTCACGATTAATGAGCCATTTTTTCAGGGACATTTCCCTATACAACCCGTTATGCCAGGTGTGCTTATTTTAGAAGCCATGGCACAAGCAACGGGTTTACTTGCTTTTAAAACCATGAGCACTGAGCCGTCGCCAGAAGTATTGTATTATTTTGCCGGTATTGATAAAGCACGTTTTAAACGTGTTGTTGAGCCGGGCGATCAAATACATTTTCACGTTAAAATGATTAAAGAGCGTCGTGGTATTGGTGTGTTTATTGGTCAAGCCTTGGTTGATGGTGAACTGGTTTGTTCAGCTGAAATTATGTGCGCACGCAGAGAGATTAAGAAGTGATAGATAAATTAGCATTTGTTCACCCAACAGCCAAAATTGGTAACAATGTCACTATTGGTCCTTGGACCTATATTGGTGAGAATGTTGAAATCGGCGACGACACATGGATAAATTCGCATGTTGTGGTTAAGGGGCCAACGGTTATCGGTAAAGGTAATCGTATTTTTCAATTCGCTTCGGTTGGCGAAGAGTGTCAAGACAAAAAGTATGCCGGCGAACAAACGCGCTTAATTATCGGTGACAATAACATTATTCGTGAGTCGGTCACTATTCACCGTGGTACCACCCAAGATAAGGGTGAAACCCGCATAGGGTCTAATAACCTGTTAATGGCGTATGTACATATTGCCCATGACTGTGTTGTTGGTGATAACGTTATTATGGCTAATAATGCGTCAATTGCGGGTCATGTGCACGTTGGCGATTGGGTTATTTTGGGTGGCATGACCGGTGTGCACCAGTTTGTACATATCGGTGACCATGCTTTTACCGCTGGAGCGTCACTTATTTTACAAGACGTACCGCCATTTGTGATGGCAGCAGGTTCTCCTGCTGTACCTCGTGGATTAAATTTAGAAGGCCTAAAACGCCGTGGTTTTACCAAAGAAAGCCAGCGGGCAATCTTTAATGCGTATAAAGCAGTATTTCGTAAGAGCTTAACCATTGAAGAAGCCAATGCCGAATTGGCTGAGTCTGCTGAAAAGGACGTAAATGTAAAAGCGTTCGTGGATTTTGTAAATCACTCCGCTCGCGGCATCATTCGATAGACGGAAACGATGACCAACTCTTCCCCAAAAGTATTTGCCATTGTCGCCGGAGAACTCTCCGGCGATATTTTAGGTGCCGGTTTAGTTCATTCACTCAAGCAACGCTATCCTGATGCGCGTTTTATTGGCATTGGTGGCCCTCGTATGCAAGCTCTTGGGTTTGAAAGTCTATTCCCAATGGAAGAACTGTCGATCATGGGCTTAGTCGAAGTGTTATCACATTTACCTCGACTGCTTCATATTCGCTCAAGTCTCGTGAAACACATTACTGAATTAGCCCCAGACTGCTTTATTGGCATTGATGCGCCCGATTTTAATATTGGCCTAGAGCTTAAATTAAAAGCCAAAGGGATTAAAACCGTGCATTACGTCAGTCCATCAGTGTGGGCTTGGCGACCAAAACGGATATTTAAAATCGCCAAAGCCACGCATATGGTGTTGTCGTTATTGCCGTTTGAAAAGGCCTTTTATGACAAGCATCAAGTGCCTTGTACCTTTGTTGGCCATACACTTGCGGACGATATTCCGATGCACAGTGATAAGCTGGCCGCACGGCAGCTATTAGGATTAGATCCCAATGCTGAATACCTAGCTGTGCTGCCGGGTTCCAGAGGCGGTGAGCTAAAGCAATTAGCTGAACCGTTTGTCAAAGCCGCTCAGCTCGTAAAACAAGCCTATCCAGACATCAAATTTGTCACTCCAGTGGTTAATGATGCTCGTCGGCAACAATTTATTGCTGCGCTTGCGCAGTTTGCTCCCGATTTAGAAGTCACCATTATCGAAGGTCAATCTCGTGAGGTGATGGCTGCCGCTGATTGTATTTTATTGGCTTCTGGCACTGCGACTCTAGAGGCTATGTTGGTTAAACGCCCAATGGTGGTGGCTTATCGTGTTAGCCCCATTACCTACGCGATTGGCATCCGTATGATGAGTATCACCAACTATTCGCTGCCCAACTTATTGGCAAACGAAACGATAGTACCAGAATGTATGCAAGCTAATTGCCAGCCGCAGTTGATTGCAGATGAGGTGATCAAGCAACTCAACCAAGATTTTACGCCACTTAATACAAAGTTCGAACAGTTGCATCAATTACTTAAGTGTAACGCCAGCGAGCGAGCTGCCGATGCCGTGGTGGCATTATTGCAAACGCAGTAACCTGACTAGGATAAGCTAACATGTTGACATTACCGGTTGTGATAAAAAATATTACCCCTGAGCAAGTGGCCATCATTTCACAAGGGCTGGTTGCCGGTGTTGACGAGGTAGGACGTGGTCCATTGGTTGGTGATGTGGTAACGGCTGCTGTGATCTTAGATCCAAGTAACCCCATTGTTGGACTCAATGATTCAAAAAAACTGAGTGAGAAACGCCGTAATGCTTTATATCAAGTGATTATGGAAAATGCATTATGTGTCAGTGTCGGCCGTGCAAGCCCTGTTGAAATTGATCAGTTAAATATTTTACATGCCACCATGCTGGCAATGCAGCGCGCCGTTGCTGGCTTAAGCCTTCAACCTGAACGAGTATTAGTCGATGGTAATCGGGTGCCCGATTTTGGCATAGCCAGTCATGCAATCATAAAAGGTGACGGATTAGTGGCTGCCATCAGTGCAGCATCCATTATTGCCAAAGTCACTCGTGATGCAGAGATGGACACCTTAGACAGTCAGCACCCACAGTATGGTTTTGCTAAGCATAAAGGTTATCCGACCAAAGCGCACTTTGAAGCATTAGCCTTGTATGGCGTGTTAGCGGAACATCGTAAGAGTTTTAAACCTGTCGCCCAGCGCATTTTGCTTCAGGATACATTTTGATAATACCCAGATTAACCGACTAAATCGTTGGAGAAAGTCGCTTAGTTTGGTAGTCTAAATCCCGCTTTTTCGTGTTATTACATTCATCTTTTTCGAAGAAAATTAATCTATGTCCGATCCTCGTTTTGTTCATTTGCGCGTCCACAGTGATTATTCAATGTCAGATGGCGTTGCCAAAGTGAAACCGATTATTGCTGCTGCTGAAAATCAGGGTATGGCAGCGATAGCGTTAACCGATCAAAACAACTTTTGTGGTTTGGTAAAGTTCTACAGTGCTTGTCATGGCGCCGGTGTTAAACCTATTATTGGTGCCGACTTTTGGGTGCAAACCCCAGGTTTTGAAAAAGAATTTTGTGCCTTAACCATTATCGCGATGAACAATGAAGGCTACCAAAATCTGACGCAATTGATCAGTGAGGCCTATCTTCGCGGTCATGTCCAAAATCGAGTGGTGATAGACCAAGACTGGCTGATTAAATTTAACACTGGCTTGATTATTATCTCCGGTGCCAGAGATGGCGACGTGGGTAAGGCATTATTAAAAGGCAATCAAAACCAAGTTGACTCATTAATTGAATTTTATCAGCAGCATTTTGAAGACCGTTATTATATCGAGCTTATCCGCACAGGCCGTGCAGATGAAGAACGCTATTTACACATGGCGGTTGGGTTAGCATCATCAAAAGGCTTGCCTGTTGTCGCCACTAACCAAGTGGTTTTTTTAAAGCAAGACGATTTTGAGGCCCATGAAATTCGGGTGGCTATTCATGATGGTTTTACCTTAGTCGATCCACGCCGTCCCAAAACCTATAGCGATCAACAATACCTGCGCACCGAAGATGAGATGATCGCGCTGTTTGCCGATATTCCGTCGGCGATCCAAAATAGCGTTGAAATTGCCAAACGCTGCAATGTCACCATTCTATTAAACGAATATTTTCTGCCCAATTTCCCTACGGGTGACTTATCCATTGAAGATTTCTTGGTTAATGTGTCACAAAAAGGCCTAGAAGAACGTCTCGAATTTCTATTTGCCGATCCACTCGTTCGCGCCGAAAACCGTGGCGGGTATGATGAACGTCTCGAAATTGAGCTGAAAGTGATTAACCAAATGGGTTTTCCAGGTTACTTCCTTATTGTGATGGAGTTTATTCAATGGGGCAAAGACAATGACATTCCGGTTGGACCTGGTCGTGGTTCTGGAGCCGGATCGTTAGTGGCTTATGCACTAAAGATTACTGACTTAGATCCACTGGAATACGACTTACTGTTCGAGCGTTTTTTGAACCCTGAACGAGTCTCGATGCCCGATTTTGATGTCGACTTTTGTATGGATCGTCGTGACGAGGTCATTGACCACGTTGCCGAGTTATATGGTCGAGAAGCGGTATCGCAGATTATTACCTTTGGTACTATGGCGGCCAAAGCGGTTGTTCGAGATGTTGGCCGCGTGTTGGGTCATCCATACGGTTTTGTTGAACGTCTAACCAAAATGATCCCAGCAGAGCCTGGAATGACACTGGCTAAAGCCTTTGAAGTCGAGCCATCGCTTCCTGAAGCTTATGATGGTGATGAAGATGTAAAAGAGCTTATCGACATGTGTCGTCGCTTAGAAGGGGTGACTCGTAACGCCGGTAAGCATGCGGGCGGGGTGGTTATTGCCCCCACTCGAATTACTGATTTCGCACCATTATATTGCGATGCCGAAGGCTTAAACCCGGTGACTCAATTTGATAAAAACGATGTAGAAACGGCT
The DNA here is from genome assembly GCF_040309905.1 of Shewanella sp. CAL98-MNA-CIBAN-0140. Taxonomy (NCBI): domain Bacteria; kingdom Pseudomonadati; phylum Pseudomonadota; class Gammaproteobacteria; order Alteromonadales; family Shewanellaceae; genus Shewanella; species Shewanella sp. CAL98-MNA-CIBAN-0140. Next base: position 4,388 of record NZ_JBEOPI010000031.1, on the reverse strand, counting down.
GGTCTGGTTAAGTTCGATTTCTTGGGGCTGCGTACCCTAACGATTATCGACTGGGCACTCAAAATGGTTAACCGAGTGCAAAAGCAAAAAGGCCTCGATAATATCCGTATCGACGCGATCCCATTGGATGATCCTGCCTGTTTTAAACTGTTACAGCGTTACGAAACAACGGCCGTATTCCAGCTGGAATCTCGCGGCATGAAAGACTTGATTAAGCGTCTGAAACCCGACTGTTTTGAGGATATGATCGCACTGGTGGCTTTGTTCCGCCCAGGGCCTCTTCAGTCAGGCATGGTAGATAACTTTATCGAACGTAAGCATGGACGTGAGGAAGTCTCATACCCAGATGCCGATTATCAGCATGAGTCTTTAAAAGAGCTGCTAGCACCGACTTACGGTATTATTTTGTACCAAGAGCAGGTGATGCAGATTGCTCAGGTATTGTCGGGTTATACCTTGGGCGGCGCGGATATGCTCCGTCGTGCAATGGGTAAGAAAAAACCTGAAGAAATGGCCAAGCAACGTGGCACATTTAAAGAAGGGGCCATTAATAACGGGATAGACGGCGACCTGTCGATGAAAATCTTCGACTTGGTAGAAAAATTTGCTGGCTACGGTTTTAACAAATCTCACTCTGCTGCTTATGCGTTAGTCTCTTATCAAACCTTGTGGCTTAAAACCCATTATCCCGCTCAATTTATGGCAGCGGTAATGTCTGCCGACATGGACAATACCGACAAAATTGTGACCTTAGTGGATGAATGTGAGCGAATGGGCTTGCCGTTAATTCCACCCGATGTGAACAAAGGCTTATTTAAGTTTACCGTTGATGATGATCTGAATATTGTTTACGGTATTGGCGCGATTAAAGGGGTTGGTGAAGGCCCCGTAGACTCTATTTTAGAAGCCCGTAAAAGTGGACCGTTCATCGATCTTTTTGATTTTTGTGCTCGAATTGATTTGAAAAAACTCAATAAGCGAGTGATTGAAAAACTGATCTTTGCGGGGGCATTAGACCACCTTGGCCCACATCGCGCATCAATGATGGCGACCTTGCCACAAGCCATCAGCGCCGCGGCGCAACATGCCAAAGCCGAAGCCATTGGCCAGAATGACATGTTCGGTTTATTGAATAGCGAACCTGAAGACAGCAAACAAAACTTTGTTGAGTGCACGCCTTGGCCTGATAAAATTTGGCTTGATGGTGAGCGCGAAACATTAGGCTTATACCTAACGGGTCATCCGATAAATCAATATTTAAAAGAGCTTAAGCAATACACCAGCGGCCGCTTAAAAGATATTCACCCAACAGAGCGCGGTAAAACCGTTAAAGTGGCAGGGTTAGTGGTCGCTACGCGGGTGTTGCTCACTAAGCGGGGGTCTAAAATGGGTCTGGTCACCTTAGATGATAAAAGTGCCCGCTTAGAAGTGATGTTATTTACCGAGCCGTTTGAAAAATTTGGCCAGCTGATTGAAAAAGATCGTATTTTAATTTGTGAAGGCGATGTCAGTTTCGATGACTTCTCTGGTGGCAATCGCATGAATGCCCGTAACATTATCGAAATCGGCGAAGCACGCAGTCATTTTGCTAAAGCTGTTGAAATCAAGGTTGACGCATCGCAAGTGACATCTGAATGGCTAGAAACCTTTGAGCAAACCTTAACCCCTTGGCGAAATGGCGTGGTGCCTGTGACTATTGATTATGCGCAACCCCAAGCCAGCGGTAAAATTACCTTAGGTGATGAATGGCGAGTCAATCCCAGTGACGAGTTGATATTAGCGCTTGAAAGTCTACTCGGCTCGACTAATGTTAAAATCGTATTTAACTAGGCGCATACCATGACCGTAAAACTCTCGGCCTCAGAACCAATGACGGTAGAACAATTGCTCCATTTACTTGAACAAGCGTTAATGCCGCTTGTTCACGTGACAGCATCGCAACATGAACATACGCCTAAGGTCGTGTTGGCTTACAGTGGTGGGGTTGATTCTGAAGTATTAGCGTATGGACTCAGTGCGTTTGCGCAAAAATACCCGCACATAGCCTGCTTACTTATTCATGTGCATCATGGACTCAGCGCCAATGCAGACACTTGGGTACAACACTGTATAACGCGAGCAGGGCATTACCAATTACCGCTGCAAATTGAGCGAGTCAAGGTTGATAAAGGCCCAAGACAAAGCTTAGAAGCACAAGCACGCGAGGCCCGTTACCACGCTTTTGACCGCTACCTCAATCCGGGTGATATTTTACTGACCGCCCATCACCAAGACGATCAACTCGAAACCCTATTATTGGCGTTAAAACGCGGCCAAGGGCCAAAAGGGTTGGCGGCAATGGGCGCGATACAAGCATACCAACAAGCTTGGTTAGTCAGACCGTTATTAGAGATCAGCCGTGATCAAATAGAGCAATTTGCACTTCAATACCGTTTAATCCATATCGAAGATGAAAGTAATCAAGACGACAGCTATGATCGTAACTTTTTACGACTCGATATTATTCCACGCTTAAAGCAGCGCTGGCCCAGTATTGCAGCTACTGCAGCCAGAAGTGCGGCATTATGTGCTGAGCAGCAAGATGTTATAGATGATGAAGTGAGTCATCGCTTACCCGACTGGCTAATAGTGCCAAGCGATACAAATGCACTAATGACCGAATCAACTGGGTTTAAGCTCACTGGGTTTGGTCAATTAAGTGGCGCATGGCAAGCATTACTGTTTCGCGGTTATCTCATCCATTGTGGCGTCAGTTTACCTTCGCAAGCGCAATTACAACAGATACTGTCACAACTGCTAGCGGCAAAAGATGATGCCAATATGTCGATCCAATGGGGCGACTATCAAGTTAAACGGTTTGCAGGCGTGGCATACGCGCTTAACAATAGTGAGCTTGAACCATTAGCGTCCACCCAACTCAGCGCTGATTTTAATAGCCTATTAAATGGCGATGTGGCCGATATGCTGATGGATGTCTGCCAGCATCAATATCATTTAACCCAACAAACAAGGGTTGATAAGCCTTTATTAGTTTTGCCGCCAACTAATAGCAAAGTGACCCTTCGCTACGGCGGCGTCGGCTCTATTAAGTGCCAGCCGCAATTTGCCTCGTCACAACGTCAAAAGCCGCGTGAGTTAAAAAAGCTATGGCAAGAATGCAATATTCCACCTTGGCGACGCCAACAAATCCCACTGATTTTTTATGATGAAGTGTTAGTCGTCGCCATCGGCTTATGGATAGATAAACGTTATGTAGCGCAAACCGGTGAACAAGGGATTAGTTTTTTGATAAAAAGCGCTAAAAAATGATAAAGAACGATAACAAGCGATAACAAGAGGTGAAAGCGAACGCTTCGCTCACGGCAAGGCCTAAGAGCGAGTACGCTATAAAAGTGAATGCTGGGGTGACGGTAGAAACTTAAATATTATCTACTTAGATCATATATTTGCAAAATTTAAGTTGATCTTATAAGTGCAATGAATTAACAATTGCATGTTGTACTGTAAATTATATAGGATCGATCATGGCAAAGGACTTGTCACACGTTAGGCAATATTTTATAGAACTCATCTTATGGTGGGAAGGTTGTATTAATTGTAAAACGCTTGAGCAGCAGTTTTCAATTACTCGACAACAAGCCAATACTGACTTAAAAACTTACACAAGCCATTACCCAAATAACACCACCAAGATCAGTGGCACCTATTACTCTGCCGATACCTTTATTGCTTATTACATCACCCCTAACATCAATATTTATTTACATTGGTTTGCCACCAAAGATATTACAACTCACAGCTCATTTGCCGATAATGTATCTTGCTTAGTCCTGCCGCCAAGAAAAGTCTCACATAACATAATCCGAGTATTGATATCTGCTATACGACATAAACAACGCATAGAAGTTGATTATGTTTCACTTGCAAATCCTGAAAATGACGGCAGAATATTTCACCCTCATACTTTCGTGAATACCGGTTCTCGTTGGCACATAAGAGGTTATTGCGAAAAATCACAAAACTTTAGAGACCTAGTATTAAGTCGCTTTAGAGGTGAAGCAGAGTTAATAGATGCTTCAACCATAGATCCACAACAAGATCTTGCCTGGCATACACAGGTCAATTTGATCCTTCAACCCGATCCCCGATTAAGCCCAGCAAAACAAGCCGTCCTGGCTAATGACTACCAAATGGAAGGTGGCCAATTAGTCATGTCTACTCGAGCTGCTTTAGCTCAATACTTGCTGCATGAATTACAAGTCAATACCAAAATGCTCGATGGCACCCCAGAAGCACAACAACTGGTACTCGGTAAGCGGTCAATTAAGCGGTGGAGCCCGATATCATCAAGCTTTTAGATCGGCATGCCAAGGTAATAAATCACTTAA